>JAUYPE010000017.1 GCA_030697705.1 bacterium
AGGAAAAACCCGAGAAAGCGGTTTATTCATCATTCCATTGACAATTTATAAGAAAAACAGCAAAATTAAGTTAGCTATCGGCTTAGCTAAACGAAAGAACAAGAAAGACAAGCGTGAAACAATCAAAAAACGAGAAACACAGAGAGAGATTAAGAAAACGGTTGGCTAAAACAACTTGTTTTACAAGTTGTTCGCCCGATCAAATTTATAAAATAAATTTGATTTAGGGCTAAGTATACTTTAAAATTTTTATATGAATTATTATATCTATATTTTATATAGCTTAAAAGATAAGCGATTATATGTTGGATGCACTAGTAATCTATCGTCAAGAATAAAACGTCATAATAATGGAGCAGTTGATGCTACAAAGCATCGCAGACCATTAGAAATAATTTATTATGAAAATTTTGATAATAAAGTCGATGCTTTTAATCGAGAAAGATTTTTAAAAAGCCTTTGGGGTTCTCGATTAAAAACTAATATGTTGAAGAAATACCTCTCAGGCAAAAAAGCGGCTAAAACAATTTGTTTCACAAATTGTTCGCCAGAACATTTAGTCGTTGAGTAATTATGTTTTATGGCTAAATCAATTTATTCCATAAATTGATCGCCCGAACATTTTACTTTGTAAAATGTTTTAGGGGGACGCTGGGCTTCGACGAACATTGAAAAATTAGAATCGAACCGAAGCGCGGAAACTTCGTTAAAATTCCGCAAAAGAAAAGTGCAAACTTTTCATCTAAGTTACGAGCGCCAGCAATGGCGTTTGCCTAACTTCTCCGAGAATTTATCTTGGAGCATCCAAACGCTTGATGCTCGCTAAGGCGATCTTGGGTGTTATATCAGCGAGATGCTTTCTTATTGTTCCTGCCAATAAGAATTAAGACTAGTCAGGATAGGTTAAAAAGTTTTCGCCAAGCTTCTACTTTTTAACCCAAATTAAGCTTGGCTACGTTCGTAGCCGTTCTAATTCGTAAACGCTTCGGATGCGGGTTCAACTCCCGCCGTCTCCACATAACAATACTTCTGCCACACTCTCGCTCGGACGGACAGAATTTTTGGCGGACAAAATCTTTTCCTTGCCCCACCCACCGTGCGCGGAAAAGGTTAAGGGACTCCCTTTGTGGAACAAAAGCATACGCTAACTATAGTATGTAGCACCAAAGTTAGCAAGTGCGTATACTAGAGTTATCAATATGAAACGAGATGTTTTAATAAAATTTGGTCAAAAAGTCCGCGAGGAGCGTGCAAGGTTGGGTTTATCGCAAGAAGAACTAGCCGGACGCGCAGGCGTTCACCGAACTTATATTGGCATGATTGAACGAGCCGAGAAGAATATAACGCTCGAAAATATTGAGAAAATTGCAAAAGCTCTCAAGATTAGTATCGCGGACTTTTTTCAATCTTAATTTATGATCCCGAAACTTATAAAAACTGCTGGAGATTTACAAACTAAGCACCGTGCTATTTGCGACGGATTTTTGGCCCAAGCGCTCCAAAAAACTAAAAAGGCGGAGCCTTTTGTCGAAGAAGCAATAGTTTTCTATAAAGCACTCAAAAAAGTAAAGTCAATTGAAGAATTGTTATCATCGCCAAAATACAGAGATGATCTAGCTTCTGCTTGTGGTTTTTCGGATAAAGCACAGTCTCAATTAACCGAGGCGGAGCTGAATGTTGCGATTAAAAAAGTTTTAACCCGTATTCATAAAGAATCGGGATTAGAGTTTCGAGAAAATATTTTATATCGCTATCTCCTTACGAAAGGAGATACGTTAGGCGGTAGTATGCGCAATTTGACTGGAGCTTCAGCCGGTATAAAGCTTACAGAAAAAATCATCGAGAGACTTTCAGGCAATGAGAAGAAGATTGAAGTTCTGAAAAGTAAGACCGGGAAAGTTCAAAGAGTTATTTGGAATGGCAGAACGCTACTCTTTGATGTTAAGCCACGTTTGGTTGGTAAAAATATTGACGTGATTTTGATAAATAGAAGGGATGCTAGTACTCCCGAAGGAGAATTACTTGCGGACAAGAGCAAATATCTTGCTTGCGGTGAATTAAAAGGTGGAATAGACCCGGCAGGAGCTGATGAGCATTGGAAAACGGCTAATAGTGCCTTAAGTCGTATACGCTCCGCTTTTGGAAGAAATGCCCCCTCCTTATTTTTTGTGGGTGCCGCAATCGAAGCTTCAATGGCTAAGGAAATTTTTAGACAACTGAAAAGTGGTAAGTTGTCTCACGCCGCAAATCTAAATGAGGAAGAACAAGTAAACGATCTTGTTGACTGGCTATTGTCTCTATAGTTTTCTCCAAACATAGACGCACTTTCGTAATTCTTCTCTGCCGTGTTCTCCCATTTGTTGACTGCTGTTTCCTTTTCCCGTTGGCAAAACCCATATTTTTTCAACGTTAAAACCAGCATCTTGTGCAATATCGGAAAGAATCAGATCGACAGGAATATTCGCCCCGGCATAACGCACATTGTCATTAACCATTACAAAAGGAGCACCGCTTTTTAAAATTCGGGCACACTCAAAAATTACGAGCGTGGTTTCGTAAAAATAGTTTTTTACCATTCTTAGTATTCCGGGATTATTGAGTTCTTTACTATTCTTTTTTTCCTCAAGATATTTGATAATCGTTTGTAATTCTTGTTGATTTTCAAACGACTTATTGGCTTTTTGAAAAATCTCTTTCGAGAAAAAACTATCGAGATTTTCTTTTTCTCTATTCTCGACCGTGCAAGTCATCATAGCTTGCCGTAAATCTCTAATTTTTTCCTCGTCAACATCGAGCAAGGCGAGTTCCAATGCGTAAGTTCTGGTGTAGTCATAGCGATTACAATAAGGCGGAGAGGTCATTAAAAAATCAAACCCACCACTTTCTAGCTCTGGGAGAATGGATAAGCAGGATCCTTTTAGGACATCGATGTTCCCAGTTTTCCCCCTTGGCTCTTTGACGATATTAAAAAGAGTATTCCCACCTTTCAAATCATCTACAATATCTTTGAGTTTTCGAGTAATAGATTGGTTGAATTCCTTAATTTCTCCCTTATCAAATTTCTTTTTGCCGTTGCCTCGGCCAGAACGATGATCCCACCGCAAATATTGACCATCTTTTCTTGTAAAACTAATCTCCTCTAGCACACAAAGAAGTGCAAAGCGGAGTATTCTTCGATAGTTTTTATTTTTTACTTTATCAATGGCGTTAAGGAATTTACCCAAAAGATCCTCTGTTGCTTTAGGGAATGCTCCATTTGTAATTTTAAGATGATTGATTATTCGTCCACCCTTTTCTTTTTCCCACGGCTTTTCATCTATCCATTCCAGTAAAAATTTTGTTAGTTTGTCATGGTTATTGCTCTCAAAAATGATTTTTCTGACTTCCATTATTTCCGAACCAATTGGGAGAAGCTCCACGCCGACAGTATCTAGCCCTCGTTCTGCCGAAGCGAAAAGCGATGTTCCGCTTCCAGCGAAAGGATCAAGAACTTTGCCGGAATCAATACCTAGTTTATCTAAAGCATAGTCAACAAGCGCAGAGGAGTATCCCTCTTTGAATTTATACCAACGATAGCCGGGCGTTTTTTTATTTGCCTGAAAACTTACCAGCGTCCTTTTTAGATCGTGGTTTACGACAAGTTTATCTCGAAAACGCTTTTCGAGTTTCTGATTTAGTTCTTGAAGGTTGTCTAAAGTGATTGACATAGGTTGAATTGCTCTTGATAACTATAGTATACACGTGCTATATTGTCAGTGCAAGTATATATGAGCAGAGTTTTACTCACAAAGTTAGTTATAAAGAATTTCGGACCCATCCAAGAGGATGAGGTAGTTTTTCAGCCGTTTACTTATTTTGTTGGCAGAAACAATGCTGGCAAGTCGCATTATATTAAAGCCGTTGAGGTGCTTTTAGCAACGAAAATGCCAACGAAAGAAGAAATGGCCTTGCTCCAAAACGACAAAACGAAAGAAATTTGGATCGAGGGACACTTTATAGGAGTTGAAAATTTTACAACCCTTGCCTCTGTAAGTAATCACAAAGAAGCGATAGAAAAAGAGATTAAGGACGGCGTGTTAAAAGTAGTTCGGATTTTAGATCCTAACGATGAAGAAAAAACTAATTTTGGGATAATAAAAGAGGACGGCACAATACATAACCCGCGAGGTTTTACCACAAATCTTTTAGGTATCTTGCCTGATTTTATTTCAATATTGGCAACAGCTGACACTGTCGATGAGTTAAAAAATACTCAAAACACTGCTCTTGGAAAATTAAAGAAAGAAGCCTTAACCACATTCTTTGATGAGTTAAAAGTAAAGACGAAGGAAACATTAGTTACTTTAGACACCTTTCTTCATGGGCAAGCAGACGGGCAACGCTCTCAAGAGTTAATCAATTTTGAAACCCACTTGAAAGAGGAGCTGATGGGCGAATTTGCCGATGTCGTACCATCTGTTGAATTTGAATTACCAAGTGAGGAAATTATCGCCAAAGAGATGAAAATTTTTCTTGACGATGGTTATAAATCAGAAATTGAACAGAAAGGTCATGGGTTGCAACGCGCTACACTGTTGGCTTTATTGAAAGTCCTAGCAAAACATGGAGCAAGGTATCAAAACAAACCGAGTCCAATATTTTTAGTCGGCGAACTTGAATCGTTTTTACATCCTTTCGCGCAAAAACAGTTTGCGGAAGTCTTGAATAAGTTAGTGGATCAATATCAAATTATCACTACAACCCACTCGCCATTTATCGTTCTGCCTAAAGCAATTGACGGATATAGACGAGTAAGAAAAACTGACACAGGCACAAAGGCGATGATGCCAAATTCCGCTGCCGTAGATATTGATTTGGTTAAGAGATACCTTGAGCGTAGAGGAAATCTTGAAGGACTATTTGCAGATAGGATTATTTTGATTGAGGGCGACCATGACGAGGGGTTTTTTGATAAGATTCTTTCAGTTTTTCGAATAGCTTTGCCTACAAAACAATTCACTATTTTTATCCGAGCTGGAGGTAAGCAAGAGTTAAGGCAATCCAGAAAGTTTTACTCGCAGATGAATTTTGATGATGTCGCAATTATTTGTGATCTAGATTATCTATTTAGCAATGACTTCAAAAATTTACTGAAAGAGGTTGGTATGGATGAGAATATTCCTCAAAAATTGCGACAACATATTGAATGGACAGATTCCGGCGACCCCTCCTTAAAATATATTCTTGAAAAGATTGCCGAGAAAGGAGAGCCGCAAGATTTAGAGCAGGTACTGTCTGATCTAGCGGTCAAGAGAGTTTTTGCTTTTAGAAAGGGGTCGCCGGAGATGTATTATGTAAATAATAATGGAGATAAAAATGGCTGGGTTAATATTCAAAATGAAGCGGATTTGCTAGAATCAGAGTATCTAAAAGATTTGATGAATAAGATATTAACCTAGCTATTTTGTCCGCCGAAAATTCCGTCCGTCCGAGCAAGGGAATGGCGGAAGGGAGGTGTGGGGGGAATTCCGCCATTCCCTTGCAAAAAATAGAGGCCAGCTCCGCCGCCTTGCTCGTTGAGAGCAGAACCCAGCAAAAAAGTTTTCTTTTCCTTTTAGAAGAAAAAATCGGGCGCGCTCAAATCCGGAAATGCAAAGAAAACTTTTTTGTGGGGCGTGTCGGTTTCCGGCACGGCGGCGGGGCGGCTTCATTGGGGGTTTTGCTCAAAGTAGGTTCGTCCAAGGTTCAGAATTTCCCACCTATATCCCCTCATTGGAAAGGAGGATCCCCTCGCAGTTGTTTAGTGCACAGATAATCAAGCGGCGGATTCAGGTATGCTCCCACGATCTGCTTGTCCCCGAATGGCAGGTAACCCCATACACATTTGATATTGACCCTTATTTCAATGTATGAGGTACCTGCCGGGGCATGGTGAGCGAGGTAAAAAGAGTGGATTATGGGGCTTGACAAAAGAAATGAGGTTCGCTATGTTTGGTGCGGTCATTCGGAGTTTTGGGGTAGAGGAAGTTCTTTGTAACAAATTTTAGATATAGGAGTTTTGCCCATGAAGAGGCAAGTTTTGGCTCTAGCAGTGACTATTTTAGTTCTTTCCTTGGCAAGCTCCGCGCTTGCCAATAACAGGCACAACTGTGACGGATTGCCGAGTGCCAGCCAATTACATTCGTATCTTGTTGCTGCGGCAACGGGGACGGGTGTGAGTGGTCTGCTTGGACCGGGCACGAGTGCGGGCGGGCTCTTTGGCGGCACCCGTATGTGGGGAGCCATCGTGAATCGCGACGGGAAGCTCTGCGTGTCGGTCACCTCGACTGCAGATCCCACGCAGGTGTGGCCGGGTAGCCAAGCTATCGCGAAGGCAAAGGCCTACACGGCGAATGCCTTTAGCGTTGATCCCTTGGCACTCTCTACTGCGCGGCTCTATCTGTTTGTCCAGCCGGGACACTCGTTGTATGGGCTGAACAACTCCAATCCCTTTGACCCGCAATTCCTTGCGCCACCCGCAGGAGAAGGCGGGCAGAAGGGGCAGATTGGCGGCGGCGTTATAACTTTTGGTGGGGGCGTCCCGCTCTACAATGCCGCAGGTAGCATTATCGGCGGGCTCGGTGTCAGCGGAGATACTGCCTGTGCGGATCACGAGGTAGCAAAACGCGCTCGCGATTTGGCAGGTTTGAACCCGCCGGGCGGACCGCTGGCAGACGATATTGTTTACACCATCGCGGATAGTCCTCCTCCCAGCGTGTTCGGCCATCCGGTATGCCTTGGCACCTTGCGAAATGGCGTACCTATCGGCGATGAAACGCCGGCACCGTAGTCCTTTATTTTTTAACATCCGAAGCTCACGGATGACCACAGAAGCGCTCTTGATCAAAAATCAAGAGCGTTCTTTTTATATCCAAAAAAAGCGGGAGAAATTTATTTTTCCGGATGAGGGATAGATAGCGTACTATCCGGTATCTCGGAGCAATACTACTCCTCCGCTTCAACGATGAAGCTCGTGGTAACGACGCGACCGGCATGTTTGAACTCGCCAAATATCTCATACAATCCTTGAGTCGGAAAGGTGAGGCGCGCCTGAATTTTCGGCCCAAATCGGTCGGGGATGAGGTGAGCGTGGTATTTCACATAGTCCTGGAACA
This sequence comes from bacterium, assembly GCA_030697705.1. Lineage (GTDB taxonomy): Bacteria > Patescibacteriota > Minisyncoccia > Sungbacterales > HO2-52-23 > JAUYPE01. The sequence goes on from JAUYPE010000017.1 coordinate 7,134, forward strand.
ACTGCTGGAAATAGGCGGAACCCGGTAAATATGGCTGACCATGGGTGTGAGTAATGCGTCCCAAATCAGCACGCACTACCGCAATATGCATCGCCGCTCCAAGGTATGGTTCCAAGTCGTGAACAGGCACGCCATTCTTTTCAATTGCATAGGCCAGTTTAGCAACTTCACCAGTATTAATTTTTTTTGGAACTTCCAGCGTTACGCGGTAGCCGTCAATATCTTTTACAAGTGTGCGATCAAGATGTGTAATCGCGTCGCTGTTTTTTTCCATGCTGTTCGTACCGGATACGGATGCGTCGCCAACTTCAATGAAGGACTGCTGGGAAAGCTCGCGCCCGCCCACAACATAATCAATGAGAATGGTATAACGCCCCGCCGCGGGGAAGGTATAACGGAGCGGAAAGACAGCACTTTTTTTGATCTCCGGCGTGACGGGACCCACATCCTCGGTGTGAACGTGCGCGAATGTCTTAAGATCCTCGCCTACGATAACGAAGTGAAGAATCCTGTCGTGGTACACACCCAAATCCTCCGCTGGTCCGACAATCTGTCCGCGTTCAATCCTCCCAATACTTACCGAGAGATCTATTGGTATACCGGCAACCGGCTTGGTTGGTACGGTGGTAATGGTAACGCCGCTTTGCCGCGGGCGAGTAAAATATGCGTATTCGTTCGCATCCACAAGATGATACAGCCCGATATTGAAAGTGCATCCCGTCGTCGTATCGGCGGAGAGCGCTACACCGTCTCGAATAGGAACAGAAGGAAGCCAAAAGTTTCCATCCCTCCTGCAAATTTTTTCAAAATCGGTTCTGATGAATTGCGTATCAATGAGCCATATGCCGACCGAGAGGACGAGTGTTGTTCCTACCGCGATAAACAAAGAACGCACCACGCCTAGTACCGTCGGTGGTAGTGGTGAGGAATCTCCGCCCGCCGAGGGAGATGAACCGAGCGCAACATACGCCCCGTACCGTCCCGCACTCACGCGGTATAGCATCACGGTAATAAGAAGAACGCCGAGGGCAATAGCAAGCAACACGATCTCAAACCAGCCAAACGAACGGGCATTCGGATCAATACGGCTCGTCGTAATGGCATCCGGATACTCAAGCGAGAATGAAGCAATTGCGTCAAACGCCTCGGGGCGGGAGACAAAAACATCAATGCGCCACACCCCCGGCAAAGGAATCCCACTTCGTGAAAAAACATAACGCCCGGGCGCGCGCTCCTCTACCGCCACGGTCAAGGGACCAATCCCCTGCGCCTCGTTCGTGAGCTTCACGATGACGGCACCAAGCGTTGGTACCGCTCGGGTTTTTTCATCCGCAATGGCAACTAAAAATTTATCGGGTTCTATGGGATTCACGGATAAATCAATTCCTACTTCTTGGCTTGTCGCATGACGCGCAAAAGTAAACCGTTCGGGAGGCTGGGGCGGTGTCGTGATGATCAAAAAACTTGTCGCAAAAATAAGCATCACGCCAATGACGACCTCCAGTAAAAAAGTCGCGGGGAACCATTGCACCATGCGCCTCGTACGGACAGGTGCCTGTGGAGTGTTTTGGCACGCGAGAAGCGTCGAGCGATCCGCCGCAAGTTGATGATAAAACCGCACTGCTGCAAATGCCCCGCCGAGCAGTGAAAGAATAATAAACCACTCGCCCCACGTGGAATTAAAAAGATAATGGGGGCTTTTGAGATCAAGCCAAATGATATACACGCCCGTCACTCCCGCAACACCGAAAATAACGCTCATCGCACGCGAAAATGCCGCGTAGGAAAAAGCTGTGGGAAGGAGATTTTTTATTTTTGCCAAGGTCGGTATCACTGTGATACTGATAACCAGCAATCCTCCGATCCAAAGTTCTTTGGACAGAAGATGCACAGCGGTAATCGCAACCGAAAGCGCAGGGAAAAATGCGGTAGCCGCTGAATGGCTCACCCGGGTGCGCGAGAGAACGATAAGGAAAGCAATACCGGCAAGGAGCCACTCTTTTGACGAGATGGCGCGCGCATCGACAAATATGCGGCGGCGGAACATAAAAAACACGAGGGTGAACATGATCGCAAGACCGCCACGGATAAGTGCATGTGTTCCGTCAAGCGTTCTTAGAAAAATGAGAAAGGTCGCAGCAAAGCCGGTTCCGCGCAATGCTCCCAAATCAAATGTTTTAAGAACAAGCAGGGTAGTGACACCTGCGAGGACGAGAAAAATGCCAAAACATAGTGAAAATGTTAAACGGCGCTGAAGGACATTGACCTCTTCATTTTTTACCATGCCACTCAAGCGATTTTTTAATGGCTTCAATATGATGACAAGCACCAATAAAAACCCCCAGATGATGGACTGTCCTAAAAGTTCAAGCCAGAGCGCAACGGCCTGCGGAATAGTAGTAACATGTTGGACTTGAATCTGGCCCGCTGTAACGGCAGAGATGGTTTCTTTCCCTACGGAAAAGACAAACGCGCCTTTCGAAAAGTGCCCATCATCCGCAGATGTCACCTGCCAGACAACCGTGTAGGTGCCCATACCGGCATCATGAACACTCGCTTGAAAAAAATGAGCGTCGGCCTGATCTATGCCCGCATCTTTTTCGTCAATACGTATACCGTCCGGTCCGAGCACGGTCATGCCGCTCGCATTCGCCTCAATGCGCTCGCTGAAGTGGATGCGAACGCGAGTCGGCAGGCGTTCATGTACCACCGATGCTTGGGGCTCGTACGTAATGGGTGTTGCATGGGCGGATGCGCTTTGTCCTCCCGCTCCAGGCGCAAGTAAAATAATGGCGGTTAAGAAGAGTTTTGATCGCATATGAAGAAGATGACAATAGCCCTTGGATAATAATTTTCGTCGCGAAATTTTATGATTTTGAGTGAGACAAAGTACAATTTCAAAACATATACGCATTATATGTTCAAAAATCCTTTGCAAAGCTGTTGCAAAGATCCAAAGCTTATACGTGCAGGACAAAGGTTATTACGCAGGGGTACTCCGGTCGTTGATTTATCTTAAGCTTTTTTTCGTTCCCCCCTAAAAAAAGATATGATCACAATAACCATAACCACAACTACCGCGCCCAAGAGAAAAAGGTTGATAATGCGATTTTGTGCGGCGTCAGCTGTTTTTTCTTCAGCGCCCCCTACGGTCAAGGGGAATGTTGCCTCGGCAAGCGTCTTGCCATCTTTGTCAAAACGCACTTTCATGTTATACAGCCCGCCGTAGGGAAAGGCAAAAGTCATCCCCGGCGGTACGATAGCGGAGTCTGACCCAACAATCCCCACATCAAGAACGGGCGGCATGTAGTTTGCATTCGTACCGGTTGATGTAATCGTCACCCAGACATCATCCACCGCAAGTGCTGTGGAGCGGTCTTTAGTGAAAAGCTGGAAAGCGAACTGTACGGGGGTTCCCAGAAAAATACCGCCCGTCGCATCGTAGTCCACATTGGCAATGTATTCACCAGCCGGCTTATCAAGCTGAATACCGAATCCGTTTGCCAGCACGTCTCCGACTGGCATAAAGATAAAAAGAGAAATAAAAAAAATAAAGGTGAAATATCTCATGAACAGTATTTTTTAGCGATACGATCCCCGTCTCCTCCATTCTAGTAGGAGACGGGGACCCCTACATGATGAATACTATTCGTGCATTACGCGTGGACGAAGAAGCCACGCTACCCCGCCAAGAAGTATGCCGAAAACGCCAAGCACGATGCCAATGACGGCTTTGGAGCCAGTGCTCGCAACTTCATCTTGTGTCGTATTTTGGGCAAACTCAATTCCCTGCACTCTTTCTTCAAGCTCGGAGAAAGTCGTCTTCACCGGAGGGAAGGTACTCTCTGCCTTGGAAACCGGACAGCCGAAGCCGCTCTTCTTTGCCTTCTGGGTAACACTATCCGAGACAACTTTCTCCATCATATCATCGGAAACAGTGTCGCTTGAATTACAGCTGAAGACCAGATCAATGGGTGTGGCATTAATCGTTCCGAAGATACGAAAGGTATACGTTGTCTGAACACTGGGATAAAAAACCGCCTCATAACTGCCGGGAGTTTCCCGAACCGCCTTGAGATCCATTATTTTCTTTACACTCCCTGCACTTACCTCAACTTTGAGCGTTTTTTCAAGTTCCGTAACGGGCGCACCCTCGGCATCAGAATCCTCATCATGATGATCGGTATCTCCCCCGACTTTCTTACTCATAGATACTGCCAGAGAAAACCCGGCACGGTCATCAACCGCAACTGGCTCATTCAGAAAACCAACGGTAAAAACATACTCTTTGCCCCCGATCTGGTATACGCGATGCTCATGAGCGAGCGCGGCAACGGGTATCGCAAGGGCAAGCAGAGCTATCACAAACGAAATACCACACAAACGAGTTTTCATAATGGAGAAAAGTGGTGAGAAGTAGTGCCCTCTTAATAAGAGGTGGATAATGCTCATCACGCGATATTAATAATCACTCCGCAAAACTCATATCATGCGACCCTTCAGCAAATAATCGGGAGTGTACAATACCGCTTGATAATGCCCTCCGCACCGGATCAAAAATCTTCGCGAAATTAGCTACCGTTTCACAAACGCGGTACAGCACCAGAAAGTATGACCGCTTGTGTGTTCTTTTCTCAAGAAAGGGCTGAAACAGTGTCGCGTGTTTGGTAATGAATGCCATCGCTAAGAGCGCTGCCCACCAGCGCCGTTCTTCGCCATGATGTGCCGCCTGCTCCTCACTTCCAAATAGTCTATCCGGGTGATGGTGATCAAAGACCGTGATATGTAAAACCAATGCAAAAAGCACCGCTAGCGCGAGAAAAAACCAGAACAATCTTGGATGAAAATATTTTTTTAAGCGTGCTGACATATGTTTGAAAGTATACCGTACTCGGAACGGTCAATCAACATTCGCTACAACGAATAAGAAGTCAAAAAGCGGGCGCCCTATAGGGTCTTTGCTCATTCATTGTTGAGGACGTATACTGGCACACAAAGGTCGGACTTTTTTATAATGACCTATTACACTACTACAATGGAAGAACGCAAAGAAGGCGGCGGTGCCTGCGGAGGGAGTGGATGCCAGCACGGTTGTTCGGGTGCGCATGGTGGCATGTGGGACGGCGAGGGAATGCACAAATTTTTCCTGCTCCGAATGCTGCTTCTCTTGGCAATCGTGAGTTTCGTCTTCTGGGGTGGTATGAAACTTGGCGAACTGAAAAGTTCGCTTTATGGAGATGGTTACCGTCACAAGATATACAACAGCTATGGTTGTTATCCGCGCCAGCGCACTTTGTATTATGATGACAGTGTAATTCCTGATAACACTTACGACGTACCCGAGGCACTGTAATGCAATCGGCAAGAAAAATGATTCTGCGGGACATGAACAATGGGTAACCGGAACCGCAAAAAAATCCCGATGATATCATCGGGATTTTTTTATACCCTCCTTCCTCTTTTTATAATAATCAAACGCGCTTGCCAAGCTCGGCGGCGGTTTCCTGGCTTGTCTCAATATTCTCAAGAATCTCAAACGCGGATGCCTTGCCGATCGTCATTGCGCCGAGTCCCGCGGCGGCCATAGCCGCAAGTCCGCCCAGAGCAATTCCCCACCGCGGTCCTTGATGCTCCCCGATCCAACCGATAATGGGACCTCCAATTGGTGTAGAACCTAAAAATGCAACCGTCCACAACGCCATAACCCGCCCGCGCATTTCCGGTGCGCTCTCCACCTGAAGCAGAACATTGCCCAGCGAGGTAAAATTAATGGAAAAAATACCGATAAGGACGAGTGCGATGATGGCAAGTGTGTAGTTCGGCGCGATGGCTGCAAGAAGCATGGCTCCACCAAGCAGCATTGCCGCGCGTATGAGAAGGCGAGGTGAGGCGGTATGACGGCGCGCGGTAAAAAATAAACCGCCGAGCACCGACCCCAAACCCATCGCGCCCGTCAGTGCCGCATAGCCGTGTGGTCCTGCGTGGAAGGTAAACTCCGCCAGAAGTGGCAAACTCACAATGAATTCGTACGCAAGCGTACCAATAACTGCCATCATAAGGAGTGTATTGCGCAGGAGAGGTGTTGCGGCGATATAACGGAATCCTTCCATGAGTTGACCGCGTATTCGTGTGACGCGCGGTGGTGGACTTAATTCTCGCTCGTGCATAAGTATCAATGCTCCCAACACTCCCACGTATGAAAACGCATTGATCATAAAACACCACGCGAGCCCGACGCCCGCGATGAGGATACCGGCGATTGTCGGCCCGATGACGCGCGTAAGATTAATTTCCATGGAATTGAGCGAGACGGCATTGCCGAGCTGTTCCGTATCCACCATTTCCAAAACGAAGGTCTGGCGCGTGGGATTATCAATTGCGTTGACCATACCGAGACAGAGTGCCAGCACGCCAACCATCCACAGCTGGACCGTATCGGTCATGACGAGAATCCCCAGAATGAGTGCTAAAATTCCCGAGAGTGATTGGGTGAAATAAAGGATTTTTCGTTTGGGAAATCTGTCCGCAATGACCCCGCCGAACGGTCCGAAGATCAAAATGGGAAGAAATTGCAGTGCGGTGATTACACCGAGCGCCGTGCCTGAACCCGTAATTTTCAAAACCAGCCACGCCTGTCCGATTGTTTGCATCCATGTTCCGCACAACGAAACCGCCTGTCCGATGAAATACAGGCGGTAGTTGCGAACTTTGAGCGAAGAAAATGTTTGATGTCCGAACGCGATAATCCGTTGCATGAAAACTAGAGCTTGTATGTTCTGGTCGTCATCCCGAACGAAGTGAGGGATCCCGTACGGTTTCAGTATTCTGAATGATAACGGGATTCCTCGTTAGCACTCGGAATGACGGAACAGAGGTAAGCATATAAATCCTAAAAATAGTCTCTTCCATCGTAACAAAACCCATCTCTTTGCGTCAAAAAAAATAAAAATCCCACCGCCGCATATCGCTTGGGGTGGGATTATTTCGCCTCCTTTCCCCCGCTATTTTTGCAAGAACCTTGGTCAGCCAGCCACTTCATAATACTGCAGAGCACTCTGTTCCGCCTCAAGCCAGTCCTCAAGGGCATCAGCATCCTTATGCAACCTGTAAACTTTCTCGGCTTCGTTCCTTATTTTCTCACGAAGCGGAGAATAACCGATTCCAAAAGGAGGGTGAGAGAAAGTTCCAAAGAGGTGCTCCGCCTCATACCAATTGCGATCCCTCCGACGCTTTTCTTTGTCATGCCACCTTAACCAAGCCCGCACTTGCACGAGATGACTAAACTTCTCAAGAGACACCGGTTCTCTGTACCTTATTCGACTTACCTCACCCATGGTCAGTCTCCTCGGTTCGCAGGTTTTTCTCCTACCCTTTCCTATCTCAACGAGAGCACAAACATAGCATAAACAATTTTTTCCGTCAAACGACGGGTCATCCAGTCGATGGGTTTGCCCTTGCGCACAGTTCCCATTTTTGCGTCCGCGTGAGTTTTTTGAGCGCATACTCCCGCCGCATGGCTCCGCGTCGCGTGCGGCACAGTTCCGCATACCGCACGACCACCGGTCGGCGTGTTCTGGTATACCGTGCACCTGACTTCAGAGAATTATGCGCATGGAGACGCCGTGCCAAATCATTCGTCGCGCCGACATAGAGCGTCCCGTCAGCGCACTCAAGAATATAAACGCAGTACCTCATAGCAGTCCGTTTTACTCCTTTTCCAGATCAAGCACCTCGTCAATACGGATTTTGGCGACGAATTCCGGCACGTGACTCACGAGAATCATTGCGCCTTCGTAGCGATTCAGTGCCTCGGCAATGACGGGAATGTGGCGGAAGTTCATGTGGTTCGTTGGCTCGTCAAGCATAAGGAGTCCGGGGCGTTGCAGAACCAGACGCGCAAAGGTGACAAGCCCTTTCTGCCCTTCCGAGAGAGCGCCGATTTTCGTGCGAATCATATCGGCGGTGATGAGAAATCCTGCCGCTGCGCTGCGCATCTCTTCCTCAACTGGAGCCGCCATCGCCCCCATGAGCGTGTCGTGCACTGTATCGTCAAAGTTAAGCGTTGAAAAATCCTGGCGGTAGTAGCCCACGCGCGTACCCTCGGTGATACGACTACCCTTAGCTATGCCTTTGGCAATTGATTCCAATAGCGTAGACTTCCCGATGCCATTTTGCCCTTTCAACAAAAGATGCTGGCGGCGCTTGAGCGAGATAGCAACAGTTTTTTTGACGGGCTTATGGTTTTTGATAATAGAAAATGAAGTGATGCCGACGATTTCACCGATACTGTCCTCTTGTGCCGGAATAGTGAATCGCCGAATCGCACGGTCTTCCTTGCGCACCACCACCTTCTCCTCCTCAAGCTCCGCCGCCTCCTCGCGCATGCGCTTCGCCACCAGGCGCATCTGCCCGCCCTTAAACGCAAACCGGTTCGCCTTGTCTTTATTCTCCTGAATTTTTTTAGCAAGTTGGGCGTTGGCGCGGTTCTCCTTTTCTATCCGCGCGGTAATTTGCGCCACGACGTCAAAATAATTTCCCGCATAGTGCTCCAGCCGCTGGGTGAAAGCATCAAGATACAGCACGCCTTCAGTAAACGCGTTCAAAAAATCGGCATCATGCGAAATGACCATGCAGGTCTTGGGATAGTCAATGAGGAATTGCCGCAGATGCGCGATACCCGCCGCATCAAGATTGTTTGTTGGCTCGTCAAGAAGTAATACGTCCGGCTCCTGGATAAGCGCGGAAGCAAGAAGTAAACGCGCCTGCTGTCCTCCGGAGAACGACGAAATCAATCGGTCATGCGGTGCGTGGAGATTCATCACCTCAAGCACCGCATCAATTTTCGGATCAATATCATATACTTTTTTGCTGAAGCATTTTTCAAAAAACCCCTGCACGGTGAGATTCAGTTCTCCGCGCGGCATTGCTTGGCGCGCCGTTGCAATAGTAAGCCCGCGGGGAATATTAATAGACCCTTCATCAGGTTTTAACACACCGGTTATCAGCCCGAAAAGCGTGCTCTTGCCGGCACCGTTCTGCCCCATGACGGCAAACTTCGCGCCCTGTCGCAGAGCAAAACTCCCCTCTTTCATGATGAGTTTTTTCGGCCCGTATTCAAATGAAACCGCGTCAAACCGCACGACGACATCTCCCTGCGACATGCCCGCCAGCGTACCCTATTTTAAGACAAAGGGAAAGGGAGGAAAAAACCATGTTCCATCTTTATCTGTGTTCATTATCTAAAAATTCCTTGTATATCAGCGGATTCCCGTATCAACATCAATCATGAGCGTCACGGAGCTATTCGTCTTGATATGGACAAGAATGGGAACACCACTGATCCCCCCAACGCCAACCCCCGGATGCGCCATATCAATCCAATAATCCCCCTCCGGCAAAGTCGCGCTGAACTTTCCTTCCGCGTCCGGGGTGAGTGTGACGACAAGCGTCTTTTTATCCGGCTTATAGACGAAAACTTTCCGTATGGCAAATGTTTCCGGCGATGGCGTGCAGGGACGGTCAATCCTTTCCACAGGGCAGATGGGGCCGATCGTCATCACGCCTTCCAGTGTGCCAGTTTTTGTTGTTTGCGGCTGAACGGAAAAACGGATAGGGATGGAAAGTGAATCCGCATATTCGGGAAGTCCGGAGGGATTATCCTTTTCCAAAACGATTGTGCCGGTTTTTGTTGTTGCATTTTCAAATATAAGAGTCGCCTCAAACGGAACGAACTCCGTTGTCATCCACTCCTTTTGCGCCTGTGCGGGAATAATGCCGAGTTGCTTTCCATTCGCGTCAAAAATCTTAACCGGAAACGATGCTTCAAAATACCAAGTCCCCCGCGCCTCTCCTTTCACGATGAGCGGACTCGCCACCACGGTATCGGGAAGCGGCGAGCTCACGCGAATAATATCATTTTCTGTTGGTTGGATGACTTCGGGCGGCTGTACCGTTTCCGTAAACGACTTTTCCCCCGCGCGGCATTGGCGCGGATAGGATTCCGCCACCGGAAATCCCAAACCTGCGCATCGCGCAAAACTGTCTGCCGCCCGAATTTTTTGCCATTGAAACACAAAGCACCAGTCATCCGTGCATGAGAGAATAAACCAGCCTCCAAGGCCGGCAACGACCGCGAGAACGCTCGTTATGGCAATAGCTAATTTTATTTTCATGTTCAATTGTAATTATACTTTTGATTAATCGATAATCTCTTTGATGAGCAGATCTTGCAATTTCTTTACCTCTGCATCGTCATACATGCTCACGGTCGTTACCAGCGGCGTTAGCTTTTTCATAGACTTGACTATCATGTCTAGTTTTTTTTGGTCGTCCATCACGTCGGTTTTGGTCAAAACGACAATTTCTTTTTTTTGCGCGAGCGCCGGATCAAAGCGTTCAAGCTCTCTGCGGACGACGGCATAGGTGTGCGGGAGATCTTCATGTTCCAATGAAATCAGATGGGCGAGCACTTTCGTGCGTCTGACATGCCGGAGAAATTTATGCCCCAAACCCCTCCCTTCCGCCGCACCTTCAATGAGTCCGGGAATATCGGAAATGATATAGCCGTGTACCTCGCCGAGATTCGGCTCAAGCGTGGTAAAAGCATAGTCGCCCACCTTGCCCTTGGCATTCGTCATCGCATTAAGAAGTGTTGTTTTTCCGGCGTTCGGCAGTCCGATCAAACCGATATCCGCAATTAATTCAACCTCAATAAAAAAATCCGCCTCCTCTCCCGCACTGCCGCGCGTGAATTTTTCGGGCGTCTGATTCGTGGAGCTTTTGAACGACTCGTTGCCCCGTCCCCCATGGCCGCCCTTGAGCAGGAGCACGCGCTCGCCGTCGTGCAGGAGTGAAATTTTCTCTCCCGTTTTTTTGTTGGTAATGATGGAGCCGACCGGAAACGGTATCTCAAGATCTTTGCCGTCCCCGCCGTGCGAGTTTTTATTTTTGCCATTCTCCCCCCGTTCCGCTATAAATTTCTTCTCAATCTGATACCGTGCGAGAAGATTGACATTGCGCACCGCCGTCGCGTACACGCTCCCTCCTCGTCCGCCATCGCCGCCGGACGGCCCGCCAAATTCGCGATTTTTCTCATGCAACCACCGCACCACGCCGTGGCCGCCGTCCCCCGCCTTAATATGCAATGTTATCTCATCAACGAATGCCATAGATAGTGTGGACATGTATCATTCACCCTTGTTGAACGACATTCAATTCAGAACATGCAAAAAGATAAAGGGGATTGAATTTTTCCTTAGGATTAAAGAAGGAACAGAATTGCGTCTCATGAGTATTCTGAAAGATGTCTTTATAACGAACCGTTCCTGTCACATAAACTTTAAGTTGTTCAGATTGCACCTGTTGTAATTCTTCAGTATTGAGAGCTCTACCATCAGTAACTCTCATAGCACGTTCTGAGTTTGAGCCAAGCATGATTTTTCCATTTTGAGCCATAAAGTCAGATTGTATCGTTGTTGGGGGGGTTGAAATTATGTCTAGGTGTCCTGAAAATTGCATATCTAAAGCAGGTGTTGTCCCTGCATTTTTTACCAATATTTCAGCAGCCAGCGGGCGGTCTTGATTTGGTAATTCAGCTATTCTTATTGTCTCAATAACAATGTATGGTCGTTGCGCAATCAGAAAAAAATCATGTGCTTGACTAAGAGATTGAACAGCTACATATGCTGAGTATGCTGAAATAAATACACTAAACAATGAGAAAAGTGCCAACAACGTCGAAACTTTATTTTCTGGTTTTTCTATCCACTGCGGGGAGGTAATCTTTTCTTCCATGTGTGGGTTATTATTCTAGATTCTATGCCCCAGATTTTTATACGATCTTCATATTGTAGAAGGGTTATTTTATTTTCGGAATAGCTTAGGCAACAAGGTACGCGTCGGCGAGAGTGTACTGTGAGCACATGGTAAGAATGAGGAAAGCATATCATGCTTCTGGCGCGCGGGCTATCTGTTATAGGTAGTGGCACATTGCTACGGTTCATATTATACGCTCACGCAAAGACCTCCAGAATATGTGCCAGCTGTGCATATGAGAATCCGTTTAAAAATGCCCCATGCGAATGCCGGGACATAAATATTGTGCTCTTTGCCAATCTTTCCGAATAAAAATAAACCTCCAGAACATTCATGACTCTGGAGGTTGGTAGGTATTTATCCAGCGTCCTCTTCGATATATCTTCTCTTTATCTAAGAAACTTTCCAACCGATACTGCGCTTCACTCGCTTCACGGATAAGCGTGAATGTTGCCGCAGGCCGGTATCCGAGGTCAAGGTTTGGTATCTCGTCCGGATGCCATCCGGTCATCTCGCAAATTTTTTGTGCAATTCTCCTTGTTCGCACAAAGATTCGGCATCCATCCACCGGATCTTGTTCTTCTCCTTCATCGTTAAAAACCAGAATATCGTACACATCCACAACCACGACATCGGTTGTGGCGTGGAACAGCTCGCGCACGTGAGCGGGCGTCTCTACCCAAGGAATCCGCATTGCTTGAATCCTCGCACGCAAGAGTGACCATGCTATAAAATATACTGAAATATAAATAACATATATTATGGCTACCCGTCAACTCCGCACTATAGACAATATTAGAATCTGTTTTCAAAGTCAGAATCGCTTATATCCTTATCTCATCACCCTTTCCGATGTCAGAGATTTGGTTTGCTGATTTTAGCTTTTATCGGCACTGCGTCTCGGCGGTGCCGTGTAGCCATTTGTGTAGCGTGTGCCTGAAAACTGTCAAAGTCCCATCGGCTAAAGAAATCACGTCCCGTAGCAACACCCGACTGATAGAGGGCTTCTTTTCGTTGAGGCGTGATATTAAACTCCGTCGTATGCACGCCAAGCGTGGGAATCGGAATTGTCCGCATGAAATCAGTATCTTTGATATAACGCGCATCGTGCGCTTCCATCATGGTTGAGAATAGCGCGCTCAAAAGGGTGATAGGGCCGATGATGGTATGCAATTTTCCTTCTTCCGGATCAACCAATTTAAATCCGAGAGTCGGCCAATCCTGATGAAATCCTTTGCCGGGCTCATCCAGAATAAAAAGAGGATAATTGCTTAAAATACCACCATCAACAAGATATGCTTTTTTTTGGTCAGGTAATCTTTGTATTATCGGTTTGTAGAAGTAGGGAATGCTCATGCTCATCCTTACCGCAAGAGCCACATTAAGATTATCCGGGTTGATGCCAAAATCCTTCGCGTCTCCCGGCATAATCAGTAATCGTCCGCGCGAGATGTCTGACACTACCACTTGCAGTTTGTAACGGAATTGGGGGTCGTCGGCATATTCCTGAATCACCAAATCGCCGAACGTCTTAATACCCTTTTTAGCAAGAAGTTCACCCATCCAATTTTTTAAAAAATCGCCTTTATACAGGCCCTTGTTAAAGAGAAGATTGATTGCCGGCCCCACCAAGGGAATCGCACCAATTGCATTGGCATCTTTGAAGCGCAGATAATCGATTTCATCCATGAGTGTTTTTAATTCCGCGGTCGAATAGCCGGCGGCAACAAGTCCCGCGATAATCGCCCCCGCAGAGGTTCCTGCGAGATTGACAAACTCGTATCCCAATTCTTCCGCCACCGCAACAGCGCCAACCAGCCCGCTCCCCTTTACCCCCCCGCCCTCAAACACCGCATCTATTTTTTGAGATGGTATGCTCATAAGATTAGACCCCTTTGGGTGGAATAAAAAATCCTTATCTTGAAGTTGAGTATATCACACATCAAGCAATTACCGGTAGAAGACGTCCCTGTATGTTTACGAAGAAAATATACGGTTAGAACCTGAAATTTATCCCATAGATAAAAGAAAAAGAGCACCTTTCAGTGCTCTCAATCCCAAGGGACTCCGGCTACTGGATGAAGTTAGAACCTGTTTACTAGAAGGAAGATCGGCTTTTGCATATAGTTTTGCGGCATAATTACGCCCAACTCTGCTCTGTTAAATTTACCCAAAAATGATCTGCCCCGCAACGACTGAACGCTGCGGGGACTTTTGTTGAATAAAAATCTGATGACATGAACGAGGAGCTATCTCCTGTTGCCTACTCCTTTGAGCACTTTGAACTCAAAGATATAGATACCAAGATGCTCCTTTTCAGGCGGATAGATGCGCTGGAGCACTTGTAGAGCACCAGCAGGATCATCGGGAACAATATGCCCCGCTTTCTCGTGCTGAAGCATCTCTGAAAAAGTTTTATACATGCGCACATCTACCACCTGCACTACCCCAGAAAGCCGTTCGCTCTCCAAGCGGACACTGTCGCCTTTCTGTATCCGCTTGATACTGTCATAGCCAACACGCGCCTCCAAAGGTTTTGTGCCTGCCATAATCGCGTTGAAATACTGCCGTTTGACTCGCATCGTCTTCATCACTTTTTCCTCCATAACGAGACCCCATTGTTGAGTGATTACGCCGCGCTTGTATGCTTCCGGCATCATGGCTTCAATCTGCCATCCATGATGCTGGAGTGTTTCTACCTCCACACTTGTGGGAACTGTGTGGGTATAGAGTTTGTGCCCATACTCCCGTAAAAATGACGGGAGTTCTGCCACCAGAGCCGAGAATACCTGAATGTCTTCGGCAACAAGCGGCATTAGTTTGATGGGCTCTCCTTTTTTGGGAGTTGTGGCGGCAATTCCAAGTACGGTCCCATCAGGAGATTTCGCAACCAGTTAGTCAATGACCTCAACCCGTATCCCAACCACCCCATATTTTTGCTCATCCTCATCAGAATAAAATTGCTTTATTTGATTGAGAAGAAACTCCCTGCTTTCTCCGCCAAAAAGAGAAGGGTCATGATCGGCAAACAGTTCCCTGAACGATTGATAACGGAGCAATCCTTTCACTCGTGTTTTGACTTTTTTCTCGGGATTTTCATGTGCACTAAACTCAATTTTATCTCCTATAATGATTTGCTGTCGCTTCTCATCATAGAGGCGCGACTCAATAACTTTCGCATGAGTAGCGATTTTTTCAAAAGGTTCGGATGATAATTTCATTTGGTACTGCATAGGATTCCGCTTGACTTTGTTGTATCAATAATGATTCAAACAAGATCATCTCTTTCCCCTGCAAGGAAAATCAGTTTTTGCGTATGATTTTTGAGTATAAACCTACCCCACCCTGCCACTCACTATATCATTCTCTCCAATACCACAGTCCTGTATTTGCAATCAACTATGGCTTTATAACCAAACTTTGATAAGAAGCTGATACCTGCTAACGGCATACTTTCTGATATTAAAACTTGAATGTAATTTAGCACTCCTTCCATCGCCGCAAGTGCAAGGGCTACAGGGACTTCAATAACCTGACCATTAGCAATTTGTGTTTTAGTTACACCAATAACTTCAAGCCCAAGTTCCTTTGCTATTTTTTGCGTTACTTGTAAATCTCCAGTAAAACCCGTGTCTAAAACAACAAAAGGGGCTTGCACAGATTGCCCCCAAGCCACGACAACTTTTATGAACGGTATGTTTTCTACAAAGACGCCGCTTACCATATTTTATTTATGTTCAGCAAAAGACCCTGCCATTGTTTCAGCCACATCAAATCCTATCTTCACGACATAAAAGACCTTGTGAGGATGATTTTGTCTAGCTAATTCAAGAGCTTCAGCACTCGTGTTGCCGAGGTATGCTTTTTTGCTATCAATATCAATAGCCAAAAACTTACCCCTTTCTTTGGGATCATAACTAACCTTTATCTGCCCATATATTTTAGCCCCTTCCTCGGCAATCTTCTGAATATCTGCCTTTTTAATTAGTTCTTCATTATTATCCATAAGGTTTGAAAAGGTAAGGAGTTAACAATAACTCTACCATAGCACCCATTTATAGAGAATACAACAATGCACCCCACCCCGCGTAGCACCATTTCTCTATGTTTAGGTTATCCCCACCCCCTCTTGACTCTCAACGCCCAGCAGGTATACAGTGAGCACATACACGCTCCAGCCAGCCGCAAGGCCCGCTGGAGTTTCCCGTTTTTACTGGTACAATCAAGGATATGGCGACCTATTTGTTCATTGACGGGGAAAACTTCAAGGGTAAGGTACGCGCGGTTTTCAAAGACGCCAGTAAGCAACGGCCAGTATGGCATGAGTATGACTTTAAGGGTCTTTTGGACAAGGTGCTCAATGGCATTGCCATAGATCGGCAGGTATTCTATTTTGCCAGTATTAAGGAGCACGCGGAAAGCATGGAGAAGTCAAAGCAACTGATTGAAGAACAACGCCTGCTCAAGACCCATCTTGAGCGGCAGGGTGCGGGGTCAGGTGGAAGACGGCAAGTGGATGAGGAAGGTATTGATTTTCAGAGAGAAGGGTGTGGATGTTCGGATTGCCGTGGATATGATGGCTACCGCGTGCGATAAAAAAGCGGATGAGATTATTTTGGGAAGTTCTGATTCTGATTTACAGCCGGCCATAAAAGAGGTACGAGAGCATGGGGTCAAATGCGTATACCTAGGTTTTGAGACGCAACCAAACAAAGGCATCTCTTACAATACCAACCGAACTATTCTCGTTCGCAATTCAGAGATTTTTGAGTTTGAGAAAATAGGTAGCAAGTCAAAAGAGAATTGAAACAGAAATATCCTATAATAATGTGATCACTCGCTTTCTTACAATGACGGATTTGCATTGAGGTGATGAAGGAGTTTGTCTATAACCTCATTCTGGGAGTAATTTCCCTTAATCATATAGTCAATGGCACCAAGAGCCATTCCTTGCTCAATATCTTCTTTCTGACCACAATTCGTCAGAAAAACAACCGGAATACCTTTGGTACGCTGGTCATTCTTCAACATGCGCACTGCTTGAAAACCTTCGTGGCTCACAATAAGATCCATGGTGATAATATCGGGCTTTATCTCAAAGACCTTCTCAATGAAATCATCTGGTATCTTCTCCAATGAAAAGAAGTCAAATCCTCTTTCCTCAAATATTACTTTGTACATGTCGGTGATGAATACATCTTGCTCAACGAACAGAATCTTATAGTGATTTTTTGTTTTATTTTCATTCATATTTTTCTTTTCCATAACTCAAAGTGGTAATCGTTTCCAGCCGTTCCAATCGTCCTTTCGCGCATCCTTGCCGTCACCCTCATAGAGCATCCATTGTCCAGTATACTTGCGGGTGTCTGTATTTGCCACAATACCACCGAATACTTTGCGGCCTTTCTTTTTCAATCCAGCGATATATGCCCGCAGACCGTCTGACTTTGATGCGAAGTCCGTCAAGTGTATGCCATGCGGATCAAAAAGCCCGATACTTCCGTCTTTTATCATTACGACAAAATCAACATAGAATGGCGCTTGATCATCTTTTGGCCCATACTGCACGGCAAGGAATACTGCGTCGCGGTCTCCGTTTTTGAACCACCAAAGACAAAGTATCAAAAAAACGGCAATACGCATCACTATACTTATTACCATTGCACGAAACGCAAAGACCCGAACTGTACTCAACCAGCCATAGAAGAAGATGAGCTTGAAAAGCAGATTGCCGCCGAGCTTGCCAAGCTGGAAATCCCCACTGATTTCAAGGATTGGGCTATGGCGCGCTTGCGTGATATGAATACGCAAGAGGTATCAGACCGAGAACAGATTTGCGGTAACCAACGGCGCGAATACGATGCGTGCGTGCGCAAGGTCAATAATCTCATTGATATGCGAGCCAACGGCGAGATTGACGAGGATGAGTTCAAAAACAGGAAGACCGCGCTTTTGGCAGAAAAGGCGCGGCTTCAAGAGTTTCTGAATGATACCGATAAGCGCGTGGACAACTGGCTTGAGATCGCCGCGCGCGGCTTTAATTTTGCGGAAAAAGCTCGTGGAGCGTTTGAAACGGGCGGCGCTGAGGTCAGGAAAGAGATTTTTGCCGCGTTAGGTTCGGACTTCCTGCTGAAAGACAGAAAATTAAGCATTTCACTGGATAATCTGCTGTTTCCGATACAAACTGCCGCAAAAGAAGCTCAAAACATTTCTACAAGGTTAGAACCTGCAAAAAACGCGATAGATAAAAAAGAAATCGGGCATTTATATGCCCGAAATCCTGTCATGCTCCGGCGGTAGGATTCGAACCTACGACCCACTGGTTACATGTATTCCATTATTTCCATAATGGCATGGACTATATCTTTACCGTATGGTTTTGCCAATGCTCGCCATGTAGGTACTCTGGTATCTAGTCTCTACGGAGCTCCCCGCTAAAAGGCAGGGTTCCCACGGTATTACCCGTCTTTGTGTCAAAAAGATTTGGGCTTCACCGTTATCCCAGAGAGTTCACTCTTGGGTTTCCCCAGGAGGCTGCGCTATGCCTGCGTGTATCTCTCGGTGACAATTCGCGCATACGAGAACGCATTTATTGATTTCCTTTTTGATCTTTTCCCAACTGCGCGTTACTCCGCGCACCGAGATACCGAAATCTTTTTTCTTTGGGTCAAGATGATGAAAATCGAGCGCTCCCGCATAGCGTTTATAGCCACAAAGCTGACATTTGTCGCCCTCGTATTCACGTGCCATTGTGCAAAGTTTATGTCTTCGCTCTGAAACAGCTTTTCGCAGATACTCGGCACGATCGGCATACGTTCTTTTATCTGGCATGCATGGTTAAGTATACCAGACTGGCGAACTCGTTCACAGCCAGTCGCTCTACCACTGAGCTACGCCGGAATATGATTCTGGAAAAGTACGTACCCTCACCATCCGCGACCAGTATAACAAGCGTGCGGAGGATTCGCAAGCAGGTGTATCCGTCCACCTCACATTGGACTTTTCTGATTGAGCGCTTACCATAACCGGGACCGTCAATCGTTTTGCGTAAATAGTCCTGTGGATAAGTTTTTCTCGACGCAGCGTTCATGAAAGTTTGACCTGATCAGGATGCAAGATTGCAATACTCGCATGATCATTGAGCTGAACTTCAGAAATCTCAAACTGTTCTTCGGTCTTGTTACCTCGCTTCCCCGATCAATCAATGGCTACCTCGCCAACTACTTTTATTCAATCCTTGCCTACGCGTTACGATAGTTTTCTTTTCTCCGTGATACCTTTTTCCTTCACCAATACGATACGCTTCAAAACTCACATCACATGGGTCTGCTTTAGCGCACCCTGTTTATCTGGGGTTTGGGGAGTTTCGTAATTCAAAGAAAGAGTAATTAATAACGACATCATAATACCGGTACTTACGTATGACAAGCATGGTTTTATCTACACCCTTCTTTTCAAAGGAACGCAGAAAAATGAACCTCCGACCAGCAAGCTGGTCGGAATAGTCTAGTTCAAGGCAGTATATTTCATCTTAGCGCACTTGCGGCGGTGCAATGCGATAAATGACTCCCGCTTTGTCGTCAGAAACATATAAGGCATGATCGGGACCGAACACGAGATCAACTGGTCGCCCAAGCGCTTCGTTTTGCGCGGTTAGCCAACCGGAAATAAAATCTTCCATATTTTTATACGCTCTGGCCTTATCAAACTTCATCCGTACCACCTTATACCCCGTCGGACGCGTCCGATTCCATGAACCGTGGTACGCGACCAAAAGATTGCCCGCATAGTCCTTCGGCCAGCCAGCATCGGACGGAACGAACGCAAGACCCAGAGGCGCCGAATGTGCGGGAAGATCTATAAAACTCTCTGTTTCAAACGGCTCCATACACGGATTACGGATATACGTGTTGTGATCAAAATCCGTGTCGTGGATATTTTTGCCGTAGCAATTCGGCCAGCCGTAGTTCTTCCCCTCTTCCACAATATTAATTTCATCCGGCGGGATATTATCACCGATCAAATCCCGGCCCATTTCTGTTACCCACATTTTTTTGGTTTCCTGGTGCCAGACAAAAAATACTGCATTGCGAAGCCCTCGCGCAAATTGGCGAAAATCGCTTCCGTCTTTTTCCATCACATATATTGCGGCACGCCGCTGATCTTTTTCAATGCAGACATTGCAGGATGAGCCGATGGATACATAGAGCTGATTGTCCGGTCCAAAACCAATGGTACGGGTGAAGTGACCATCGCCGGATGGCAATGCGGCAGTTTTTTCCAGAACATCAGGACCATCTGCACCGAGTCGCAAACGCGATACTTGATGTTCTTCTGCAAAGTAAAGGTACTGTTGTGAGGAATCAGCGGGATCAAATGCAAGTCCATGAGGATTACGCAGTCCGGTTACGGCGTCATCCTGATGCGTTACGGAGCCATTTTCCACCCGCAAAAATGTGATCGCTCCTTCGCCTGTTCGCGAGACCCACATATTACCTTCTTGATCAAATGCCATGACCCGCACACCGGGCAAATTTTTCGCAAAGATTTCAATTGAAAATCCGGGAGGCAGCGCGAGTGGAAAACTTGTTTCATTTTTTCCTGCGGGATATTCGGTGATTAGTTTTGCAATATCTTCCGGTGGACTTTTCAGTACCGGACTAATGCCACGAAGATTATGCCAATAAAAAACTCCGATCCGCGCCGCAAGCGCGATGAATAAAACTGACGCAAGCGTGAGTGTTATTTTTTTCATTCTCCATCTCATAGATGATAAAACGAAAAATAGTGAAGCTCAAATAATCATATCACGGATGCGGCATGGCTGTGAGAAATCCTGATGCTATTAGGGGCGCACATCAAAGCAGGTGATGCCCGTATCCCTGTCAGTACATTTTTTGAAGTCGGCGCCGTCAAAACCGTTTTTCCAACCAGCTTTTTTTGAGTTAAAGTCGGTGTCGGTACCGAGTACCGCCGAGCCAAGGAGCTCAAGTGAGGTGCCAAGATGATAACTCTTGCGGTCAGGACTCGGGCTGTAATTATAGAGTACCGTCGTGGAGGCGGGATCGGTAGGTAAAACGGCAAGAAAACGAGGGGTAAGTAGTGAGAGTGAGGAGGGATACAGCGGTGTCCTCTGACTTGCGGCATACTGCTGTAAACCTTGCGCGATTTGAGTAAGATCATTAATGCGGTGCATGTCGCGGAATTTTCTCTGCGCCTGAGCTACAACACCGCCCAACACCTCGGCGAGCGGTCGGGATCCCGCGGGCGACTTTACCTCATAGACCTTGTTGAAGTCGGTATACTTCACCGAAAGCTCAACAGTACCTCTAACCGCGGGATTTTTCTCATCCGCAACCGACAAATACACGAGTATGCGGCGCGGCAATAAATCTTTCTGTGAAAGCCAGATCTCCCCATGCAATTTTTTGACCGCTCGTATTGCCTCATCGGCGGCGCGATCAATGTCAGCATCTACCGTAGGAGCAATACCCTGTTCCTGCCGTCGCGCATGCCCGATAGCAACCAGTTCATTAAAAACTTGCGCGATGCCGGAGGAGGTTACATCAAAACCATAGTGCGAAGTGGCAACACCGTCTATGGATTCGTCGGCGAGTTCAGTTATGTTGGCAAGAAACGAAGTATTACCAATGATATCCTGAAAGCGTGCTATCTCCACGACGGTCAGTCCCGATGTGACCGATTGGGCAGGCGCTGGAGAATTATTCCCGGTAGGCCCGGATAGCGCGTCGCGAATATGGGCGAGATCAACGCTGATCCATTGATTTTTGATCCCACTCAAGTCAATCCCGATGGGCGGAATCTCGGTGAGTACTGCGTAGGCGGCACTTTGCGTCAGGCGCATCTCGCCGCCAAGAGAAAAGTCGCCGAACTCCTGCGAATTGACCGTTGCGCTCACGGTGGCGCTTCCCAACGGATGGGTAGCGTTGTGGCGATCAAAAACGCCCTCCGCGTGGATTTTCAGGGAGACATTATCTTGAGATGATAAGCCATCTTCCGGA
The DNA here is from genome assembly GCA_030697705.1 of bacterium. GTDB lineage: Bacteria > Patescibacteriota > Minisyncoccia > Sungbacterales > HO2-52-23 > JAUYPE01. Next base: position 28,970 of record JAUYPE010000017.1, read on the forward strand.
AAATCAGGTGAACCGGATGACTGGGCAAAAAGCGCTGAAAGAACATTCGCCGTTTCTTGAGAACCGGTTAAGGGAATGAGTAACGCCACACTTATTCCAGAGCTTGGTCCGGTTGCAGCAATGAGATCTGCGTTATAACGAAATGATGATGCGTTGAGTAAATTTTTGAATGCGGCGGGAATCGCCACCGCGGGCGCCTCCTTTCGGAAATACCGATAATAGAGAAATGCACCATAACCGGTCAGCATCACCAAGAGAAGCATGGTGACTATCCGCCTGCCTGTTCGTCTTCCCGTGCCTTCTCTTCCCGACAAAACCGAGGGGCTCCATGTCGCCGACGGGTGCAGTTGAACGGTATGTCCCGAATCCATGGAAGTCCTCATGCCCGCGGGTCTTTGTTCGGCGGGAACGACGAAAGGGGCCGTCGATCTTTGGGGTTGCTGGGGCAGGAGTGGTGTCGCGGAACGCTGTTGTTCTTTGGACTGAAAACGGGTGATTCCCGGCGGCTGGTAGTTTGCCGAGGCGAATGGTGGACGCTCTTTTGGTATATTCCCACCGGGCATGAAGTCCACCGCTCCGCCCGATGCAGGGTGAACCGTCGCAATAGCCATCTCGGTATCCTCGCGCGTCCAGCCGCCCGTTATGAGCGCTTCACGAATCTCGGCGACTGAAAAGCCGTTTTTGATCTGGGTTTCAATGTAGGTGAGAATCTCTTTAGTGACCATAAAAGGTGGCAATACTTAAGAAGCGTTTCAAGAATGAGCGAGACGAGCAGTCCATGGAGCAAAGACGCCATGCATCGCTTTTACCCCTGCCACAAGGATAAAATCATTTTCCGTCAGACCGTCCCGCTGGTAAAATACCAGTCATCGGTTTTGCTCCGCCAGATGCTTCAACACCTCGCGTGAACGGTTTATGATCTCGATCGGCGAGCTATCTGCCTTGATAATGTAATCCACGGCACCGAGCGCCAAGCCGCGCTCCCGCTCTTCTTTTTGTCCGAGATTGGAGAGGATAAGGACAGGAATGGTTTTGTATTCCGGCGATGCCTTGAGTTCTTTGAGAAAGGCAAAGCCGTCTTTTTTTGGCAGAAGGATGTCAAGGAGGAGGAGATCAACGGGACCGGCAGTGAGTATCTTCATCCCTTCATCGGTATCGTGTGCAATGGAAACCTTGCCGGCAGCCTGTTCCAATTTTGTCTTGAGCATCTCAAGAATGAACAGGTCGTCCTCAATAACAAGCAGATGCGCATTTCGCAAAGGATCACCCCCTGTCATGGCGAGAGCATCCGATTGCGGTGACAACACTCGGCTTGGCTCCTGATTCATCGGAGGAGGAGCGGCAACGGGGACGGGGGTGCTCAAAACGGTTTTTATTTTTACCAGCACCTCTTGAGGATCAAAATTAACCTTAACAAGATAATCGCGCGCGCCAAGGCGCAGAGCCCGTTCAATCTCAACGGGCTGCCCGGAATTGGAAATAATAACGACGGGAAGTGCAGGCATAATCGCCTGCCGCCCGAGCTCCTCCATCACCCAGAAGCCATCCCGCCCAGGAAGCATCATGTCCAAAAGCAAAAGGGCAGGGTGTGATTTCTTCACCAGCTGTATCCCCTCAATGCCGTTGGGTGCGACCTTGACCGCATACCCCGCCTCCTCCAGTTTTTTCGTCAGGAGCGAACTGATGATCTTCTCATCTTCAATGAGAATGATGAGTTTTTGATCTGCATTTTTTTCCGCATCCTCAGTATCCATATAATTTCCTCCAGTATATAAGAGTTTGCTCCGCAAAGAAAGCAACCGCCTCTCGGGCGGTGTGGATAACTTTATACCCATATGGTATACTGTTCCCGTGGATTGTTCTCTTATGTTATAACTGCTTTTATGGATGCTCTAAATGTCATAAACGGTATCGTGGTTAGTCTTGGCATCCCAACCATCATAGGGGTTGCTGTTTATATTGGTAGGAAGTTACAGATCCTAGAAGATTTAAAGGATATTAGGGGAAGATTTAATGTTGTTGAGTCCAAAGTAGGCGATCTTTGGGCGGATAGGCTTGCTCCGGCAAAATCTCCGAGACAATTAAATGAAATGGGCAATAAAATACTGGGAGAAAGCGGGATTAAAGGAATTGTTGAGGAGAAAAGAGATGATTTACTCAAAATCATCAGAGAGAAGAATATAACGAATGCTTATGATGCGGAGTTGGCGGTAATGGGAGTCATGAAAGAGCTACCCAAACATTGCCCTGATATTGTGGAGAAACTCAAAGATGGAGCTTTCAAAGTAGGAGCTAACCCGGATACCTTGTTATTTGTAGGAGGGATTTATTTGAGAAATCTGATCTTTGAAGATTTAGGATTTGCCCTGAATGACCTAGATAAAGCAAAAGATACCTAATAATAGACCCGTCCCCTTATAATTTTCGTTACGAGATGTTCAGATTTCGAGCGAGACAAAACAAAAATCTTTCGACATATACGCTGTATATGTCGAAAGATTTTTGTAAAGTCGTAGCCGAAATGTGAACATTGCAGTAGAAAGGTTATAAGGGGACAGGTCTTATGTTTGAAGTAAAGAAAGTAAACAAAAAAGGTCGCCTCGTCCAAGGTGACCTTTTTTGTTTTTGTGAGAGTTTAATACTCCAGCAATTTATGCGCGGAGTCGTGGGTGCGGATGCGCTCAAGCGCCTTTGCCTCAATCTGGCGGATGCGCTCGCGCGTTACGCCAAACTCCCGTCCCACCTCTTCCAGCGTGTGCGTAATGCCGTCGTCCATGCCAAAACGCATGGCAAGGATTCTCTTTTCGCGGTCGGTCAGCTCGTCAATAATCGCCATCAGCTGGTCACGCAGGAGCCGCCGCGCCGCAACTTGCGAAGGCGAGAGCGATTTTTCGTCTTCAATAAATTCGCCGAGCACCGACTCATCGTCGTCCTCGCCCACGGGCGCCTCCAACGAAACGGTATCCTGCGCTATTTTTTCAATCAAGTGCACTTTTTCAAGCTCAATATTCATCTCGGCGGCTATTTCTTCCGGAAGCGGTTCGCGCCCCAGATCCTGCACAAGGCGGCGGCGCACCTGCTGGTATTTTGAAATCGTCTCCCCCATGTGGACGGGAATGCGAATCGTCCGCGCCTGGTCGGCAAGCGCGCGGGTAATCGCCTGTTTGATCCACCACGTTGCGTAGGTTGAAAATTTATACCCCCGCCGATAGTCAAATTTCTCCACCGCCTTAAAAAGCCCGATGTTGCCTTCCTGAATAAGGTCAAGCAAGCTCAAGTGCGACGAGCGGCCGACATATCTTTTGGCGATAGAAACCACCAGGCGAAGATTGGCCTGCGTGAGTTTTTTGCGTGCCTCGTCGTCGCCCTTCTCAATGCGCCGCGCCAGCGATTTTTCCTCATCACCGGTGAGCAACGGAATGCGCCCGATCTCGCGCAAATACATCTGCACGGAGTCCTGGCTTAACTGGTCAAAGTCAATCGCCGCTTCTTTTCGTGCACCTTTCGCTTTAGCGCTTTTTTTGCCCATGGGAACGGTCTGTTTTTCTATCTCTTCTATCAATTCCTTGCTTTCCAGCACGTCAATATTGCCTTTTTCAAATCGCGTATAGAGATCCTCTAAAAGAAAAATATCATCCTCAATTTTCGGGAAGTAGTAGAGAATTTCGGAATAAGTAACGAAACCGCGGTCGCGTCCCCGCTTCATAAGCGTCTGCACTTTCGCCTCTATCTCCACGGCGCTCGCCAGTTTTACCTTCAATGGAGGCACGGTTTTTTTTGGTTTCTTCATTATTGCGCCCGTTTTTTTCTTTTCTTTCGGGCGCGCATGTCTTTTTCGCGCCGGACGCGTACGCGGGGGGGATGGTTTTTTATGCGTTTTCTTTTTTGGTTTGGCGGCCATGTGTAAAAAATTATGAGCTTAATGCGCGAAGGAGTTCCGAAGTATTTTTAAATTCGCCGAGCAGTGTGGCAACATCCTCGCGGTTCCCCTTGCCCTCCTGTTCATGGATGCGTCCCGCGAGCGCACCCAGCCGCTCTTTGGCACCCTCTTTCTCCAACTCGCGCCGGCAGAGTGCAAGCTCAACCGCGAGATCTTTGTCTTTCGCCATCTCGGCGATTGCGTCTCCCTTAAATTGCAAAATAGCAAGCGCATTCGACGGAGCTCCCTCGCTCCCCTCTTGCGGTGATGCACCGACATCGGTGAGGAGATGGAAAATTTCCTTATGCCTAGGCGAGAAGAGTGAAATAGTCTCACCCGCACTCGCCTCGGCCGTCCGCACCGCCGGATCCATCAGCGAAAGAAGTGCTAAATAACGCTCTTCCAACAAAGCGCGCCGACCCGAAACCGGCTTCACCGGCTCGTTCGCCGCGGGAGCTTGTTCCATCGGTCTGTTTGTCTCAATAGGCGTTCGCCGCTCCAGCTCTTTGCGAATCGCCTCTTCCGGCACAATCAAACGCCGCGAGAGCTCTCCTATCCAATGCGCCCGCTCTACCTCGTCGGTCAGCTCGCGAAGAAACGGCAGAAGCAGAGCGGTAATCGCTTTCTTGCCCGAGGCGGTCGCCGGATTCTCCCGCGCAAAAGCCCGTTCCGTATAAAACTCAACCACGGGCTTAGCTGTCTCAACCGCGCGCGCCCATGCCGCCGGGTCTTCCCGCACGGTGTCGGCAGGGTCATTCCCCGAGGGAATATGCGCCACACGGCGGTCAAAGTCAAACTGCGCCGCAAGCGCGAGCGACCGCCTCGTCGCCGACTCCCCCGCCCCGTCCGCATCAAACGAACACACCAGCGTCTCGGCAAGACGTCGCAGAATCTTTAGTTGCTGGACCGTCAGCGCGGTGCCGGATACGGCGACGGTGTGGGTCACTCCCGCCTGGTGCGACATCACGCAGTCCATGTAGCCCTCCACAATGACGGCGGTATTTTTTTTGCGAATCTCTTGGCGCGCACGGTCAAAACCATAGAGCACGGATGATTTATCATAGAGCGGCGTCTGCGGCGTATTAATGTACTTTCCGCCCGAGGCGGACCCGCCTTGGGCGGGTGCTTTTGGATCTTCAAATATCCTGCCGCCGAATCCGATGACCTTCCCGCTCGGGTCGGCGATTGGGAACATGATTCTGCTTCTGAAGCGGTCGTACCACGAGCCGCGCTCCGGTGACTTTATCGCCAGTCCCGCCTTCCCAATTTCTTCCTGCGTGAATCCTTTTGTCCCAAGGGCGCGGGAGAGCGTCTCCCAGCTCTGCGGCGCAAAGCCGATGCGAAAGTTTTTGATCGTTTCGGGTGTAAGACCGCGTTCAGACAAATAGTTCTGAACATCGGATGCTCGCCCAAGTTCGATGATAAAAAACTGCGCCGCACTTTCGCAGAGAGCTCCCAGCCGCCCGCGCTCGGAGCGTGCCTGCGGATTCTCGCGGCGGATGATGACGCCCGTGCGCTCCGCAAGAAGGTTTAATACCTCGGGAAAACTATGCCCCTCCATTTCCATTAAAAATTGAAAAACATCCCCCCCTTTTCCGCATCCGAAGCAATGCCAGCTCGCCCGCGCGGGCGAGACGAAAAACGACGGCGTTTTTTCTCCGTGGAAGGGGCAGTTCGCCTTGTAGTTCACCCCGGCTTTTTGCAACCGCACATACGACTGGATGAACTCCACGATATCAAGCCGTGCTTTGATTTCTTCCGCTGGTGTGGGCATAGGGAAAGTGAGATATTGCCTCCATTCTATCCTCTTTCCCCGCCTTTTTCAATCAATTGCTCAACCTTTTGTTTTGCTTCTTCCAGAAGCTCTTTTGCTTTTATGCGCGCCTCATGCGATTGCCTCACCAATTCAGCGATTTTTTGTTGAGCCGCTCTTGGTAAAATGGGAATAAGAATATCTTTTATACTCTCTTTTGGTACGGCGGTGAGAATAGTGCCAGCACAGCGTTGTGTAAGCTGATTTTGCACAATGAAACTTTTTGCAATAACAAGCAGAACTTCCGGCAGAACTTCATCGCTTCTGAATTGAAAAAATCCGGTTGATGCCAGATACCCCTCTTGCTCTTGAGTGACAAGAGCAACTTTTCCCAGTGAACCCTCAACACTAGAGACGATTACATCGCCCGCTTTCAATACTCTTTTTGCTCTGCTTGGAGCTTCTTTTCCTAAAACTTTCGTAAAGCCGTCAATTGTCCCGATAGCAGAATTAATATTGGAAAGCTCAACATAGTTAAAAGATTTATCGGGTTGCACCAGTGTATTAAACTTTGCAAGTACATTATCAAATACTTCCTCCAGCGAACTTGCTTTGTCTGACCTTAGTTTTGCAAGGAGTTTTTTATATTTCGGTTGAAAGTATTCAGCATCCATCCGGTGTGCATTCTCTATGTCCGAGAAATTGATAATGCTGTACAAATCCCCATCCGTCGTGAAATCCTTTAACCCCAGCTCCTCCAAAAGCAACTGTTCGGCTTGAGTGTAAAGAGATTTTGAATTCTCTAATTCATGGAGAAAATATTTGTATGTATCCCCTATTTGTTGTGTTACTTTCTGATCAAAAATAGGGATTTTGAACTTTTTAATCTGTCCAAGAAAGATATTTGCCTGAACGCTACTTACTATCTCTCGTTGTGTTTGTAGTAAACCATATTTTGAATTGAGAAATGCGGTCAGATAATAAGGTGACATGGTGTCAAGCGGAGTAATTTTAGCGATAGCTTGATTGGCATTCGCGCTTCGTGGAAGGTTATGTGCTATTGCCGCGTTTCCGATTGTTCCCGCCATAGTGAGTAAAACTTGACCATTGTTGACTTTTGATTTTTTTAATATCTCATTAACTTTCTCGCTGATGTACTTTACACTGCTCAAATCAATATATCCGTCATGAACATCACCCACATTTATGTATGGTACGCCTGACTCTTGCCATTCAATATGACTAGTAAGCGAGTACGCCCCAAAACTGATAACCGATTTTGAAATTTGCTCTAAGGTTTTTGTTTCTAGCATGGTAAATTTTTGCTCCAAAGCCAAATACTCCGGCTGATAATACTCCGCATCCAGCCGGTGCGCTCCCTCAAGTTGCGATTTTTGGATTATAGAGAAAGTTGCCATACATGTGTGGATAACCCAGTATTGTTGAGTTTTTGTTGGTAGTGTGCTATGTTTAACTTGGTATATCGGAAGAGGGCGTCGACCGTTAGGACGATGGCCCTTTTTCATTTGTCTCTAGGGATATAGGCAATCTTTGTTGTATGTCACCATCTACAAAGATATTGAATTTATAGTTTTTAAATCCTTGCGTAAAGTCAGAAACGCCCACATTCTTCTTAAAATGTTCAAGAAATCTTCGTTTATATTTATCACCGCGCTGAATCATTCCGGTCTTAAATTTCAAGTCATACGATATCGCTCCAATCATAAGATCAGCGATTTGAAGCAGATCATTTGATTTTGAGTCAAAACGCGCCACTCCTGCGATGGATAAGCGACTAAGAGCATCATTGATTTTTCTTTTCACATTCACTTCAAATTTTACATCACGAGGTACTGTTACATGATCAGCAATGACGATTGCGATTTCATTTTGCGCGATATTTGACTTGATAAGCCGAATGGTTATATCCTCATACGCTTGCCAAGGATTGCCACCAAATTCCCTCTGAAAATAATTCCCTTGTTTATCAAGTGTATATGAGCAGAAATTGAATCCTTCCGTAGCAAAAAAAGCGTTTATGGCAAAGACAGCGAAATTAAAATTTTTGTCCGAGAGCTTGTTAAATTTAAGCTCATCATAAAATTGTCGTTTGCTCCTCTCATAAACGGTCTTGCTTTGAAGATAGTATGGCTGTGAGCATTTGATAGCGCCCACGGTAAAAAACGCCTCCGTCCGATTACTCAAACTTCCGCTCTCATCAAGGAAAAAGAACTTTGACCAGATGCTTTTATAATCGGCGAGCGCAAGATCTCCTCCTTTCTTATCTTTATGAAAAATTTTATCAAACATCATGATAGTGCAGTCAAAAACTAAACTTTTGCTCTTTTATAAACTTTAAAAATCCGTCGGCGATGTTGTCCAAGTCGCTGTCTAGTATCTTCTTGCCCCTTCCGTCATGAGCGTAATTTCCAATTGCGTCTTTCTTGTACATATAATCGCCGGAGTTGTCTTTGCCGCCCTTTTTAGACACAGCCATAAAAATCGGATAGTCCTTTTGCGGCTCACCAGCTTCTCCGCCCCATTTCTGCAAAAACAGCACGCTCGTTTTTGTGCCGGTGTGAGGCTTGAATGTATTGCCGTGCAATCCGACCACAGCCAGTATCCGCGCCTTGTCAAAAAGATACTCGCGGATACTCTCCATATTGGTGTTATTAAGCACGCCCTGCGGAAGCACGATTGCCATTCTGCCGCCCGGGCGGATCATATCAAGCGTGCGTTCAATGAAAAGAATATGCCGCTCGGCTTTGTTTACCAGTTTGCCTTTTTTCTTGCCGAAAAAATACTGGCGCAAGATGCCATGGTCTTTAATCTCGCCCGCAAACGGAGGATTGGTGAGCAGTATGTCAAAATTGAGATAGTGAAATGTTTTTTTATTTTCTTCATTGTCTGCGGTGGAGCCCATATCAAACAATCTTTTCTGGAGTTCTGATCGCGCATAAAGCAGATGGCCGTCTTCTCCCTGCCATTCTCGGGAATCAAGGGAGTTGAGCTTAAACAGATGCGATCTGCCATCTCCGGCGATAAGCATAAGCGCGCGGGATGTTTTGGAAATTTCGTCCGCAAAATCAATACCCCAGATATTTTTTTGAGCATATTCGCGCATCGCCTCATCCGAGCCGCGCAAGTGCCTATCCTTGACGGAATACATCGCGCTGATGAGAAATCCGCCGGAGCCAGCCGCCGGATCTATGACATATTCGTCCGGTTTAGGATCAAGCATTTTGACGGCCATATTGATGACATGGCGCGGGGTGAAATACTGACCTTTCTTGCCTTTGGCAACTTCGGGTATGAGGTACTCAAATGCCTCGTCAATGATTGAGAGATCGGAGCCGAACAGACGGGTTCGTTCAAGCTCTCCGACTACAACGGAAAGATGATCGGGAGACAAGCTGATGTTTTCCTGCTCGTAGAATGTGCCGGGCCATTTTTTGATAGCTTTTTTAAACAGGTCGTTGATGGTGTTGTATGTTTTTCCCGGATCGCGATATTTGCGAAAAAAGATTTCTTTGTCCGGACGCACAAGCGCCTCCGACTCATCATAGAGCTTGGCGTACACAAGTTTGAACACCTCATTGAAAACATCAACGCCCGCGTTTGCAAGGACAAGCTCCTGCATGGAGTCAATGACTTCTTTGAGATTGATTTTCGTGTTTGTATGTTCAAAGTAGGTTTTCTTTGCTTCCAGAAGGTCATCAATGGTCTGATCCGATCTCGGAAGATCGGGAAGAGTGTCATTGAACTCGCGTGGGTAAAAACGATACAAGATGACGCGCTTGATGCCGTTTCCCCATACACCAATCTCCGCGCCCTCGGCGTTTAAATAACCTTTCATCTGCTCAATGCCTTTGCTCTCGGTGGGCGCTTTTACCTCCACAAGAATATAGGGGGTGATTTTGTCCGGCTTATAAACAACGATATCAACGGCTTTACTGTGAATTTCACGCCCGAAATGAATATCTTTTTCCGTATCCATTCGGTCAAACGGATAGTGATAGTGCTTATTGAGCTTAGAGAGCCAAAGTTGGCGGACGATTTCTTCCGGCTTGCCGGTATTTTTCTTTTCATCAAAAACGAACCGAAGCTTGCCCGACTTCAAATCTTTAATGTAATAACGATCTTTTTCTTCTTCGGTAATGTGTAAAACATCATGAATAGCAATTCCCTCAAACTCTCTCAAGCCAAATGCCATTTCAGAGTCCCTGAAAATCTTTGTGATAATCTCTTCTGTTCTGTTTGGTTTTTTGGTGGGCATAGATTATTTTATTGGTTTCCAGTAGTTGTTCTTTAAAACCGAAACCACTTTACCTTTGAGCTCTACATCATCAGTAAAAAGGATATTATTATATTTTGGATTTTCCGGTTTGAGATACACATACGGGGGCTTATCATCAGACATAAATCGTTTTATCGTACTGTCATCCCCGATCTGCGCATAGACAATCTCACCCGATATAAACTCTTTCTTTGTTTGCACTAAGACAGCATCACCATCATCAATGCCTGCGTTGATCATAGAATCGCCTAAAACTTTAAGAATGAATAGATCCTCATCCAAGCGAGAAATCTCCTTTGAGAGCGTTTTCCATTCTCCGGAAATCTCAAACGATTGAATGGGAGTGCCCGCGCTCGTAACTCCAAGGAACGCCGCGAGAGGCGGTTGGTCAAGGACATTATACCCTGTCCGTAATATGGCAAGCCCGCGCGCCGCCGTCTCATTGCGCCTTATCAATCCCGCTCGCTTGAGTTTCTCTAAAAGGTCCATCACCGACTGATTGGAAGAAACGCCAAGACGCTCCCGCATCTCTTCAAATGTGGGTGGGTATCCCGTATCTCTCGTGTACTCGTATATAATACTTAAGAGCTCTTTTTGCCTCTTGGTAATGATCTTCTCCATCACCATTAGTGTACCCGACCATATGTTCTGGATGCAAATAGATGTCTGTGGATAAGTTCCACATAAGTTCGGAAGAAAATGGCGTTAGAATTTCCAATCAAGTAGTTGGCGAAGGTGAACGAGCCGCTGGAATTATTCACTGCAATGATTGTCATGAATAAGGCGTTGGTGGTATTCTTAACCGAGAGGCGGTAGTTCTCTTTATATCGTATCGCCTGTGAAGTAAAGAAATAAAAGGTCGAAACATGTTATCTGCATTATAAACTTTACCGTAATTCTAGAACAAATCATGAAAAAAATAATTATCAGCTTGAGTGTGATCGCGGCGATAGCCGCAGTTGCGGTGGGTGCGACCACGGCGTTCTTCTCGGATACCGAGACCTCGCGAGGCAACACCTTTACCGCAGGAGCGATTGACTTAAAGATTGACAGCAGATGCCACTGGAGCGGCGGGGACACGGGATCAACGACGTGTCCGTGGGAGAGTGCGAATTGGCAAGAAACCGATCTGGGAACTCAGAAATTCTTCAGCTTCAATGATATCAAGCCGGGTGACTGGGGAGAGAACACTATCAGCATCCATGTCCACGACAATGACGCATGGGGATCGTGGGGCATTGCAAACGCAACGAGCAGTGAGGGCACTTGCACCGAACCTGAAACGGAAACGCAGGCATTGGGAACTACTCCGTGCGTGGAAAACGCCACGCCGGGTCAGCTTAGAGCGGGCATGACCGGTAAGGCGTGGCTTGATCAGGGAAGTACTCCGGGATTTCAGTGCAATGATCCGAATGGTGATACGACAACAGCCGGTGCGGGATGCCTTCGTGATCCGTTTGAGGGAGATAATGTGTGGCAACAACAATCTGAACCGGTAATCGCGAGCACTGTGGCTCCCCAGTCATTCTTTGATGTTTTCACGAATATTGATCTGGCAGGACCCCTTGCGGCAGAGGCGAGCGCAAAATGCGAGGCGGCGGCGGTAGACGGACACGATGACTACGGACCATGCCACGGCCTTGCACGGGATGGTCGTTTGGTAGGGAGCGTTACTTATTACATCGGCTGGAAGTGGCATCTTGATCCCAGTACCGGAAATGAAGCGCAAACCGACACGCTTGGCGGCGATGTGTGGTTTAAAGCCGAACAGCACCGCAATAATCCCGGTCCCACCTAACGACGATCTTCGTCTTTGACGTAAACTAACCTTCTCTTGGTTCTTATCAGAGCGGAGAGAAGATATGTCTCATGAAAAAGATCATTTTTAGTTTGGGCGTGATCGGCGCGGTTGCCGTTATGGCGGTTGGGGGTACCGTTGCGTTTTTTAACGACACGGAGACCTCACAGGGTAATGTCTTTATAGCCGGATCCGTGGATCTGCAGGTGGACAGCTTCGGCGCGTCTTACAATGGCGAGGATATTGAGACGCCCGGCTCGGCGTGGACCTCCCGAAATTTGACGAACCAGAAATTCTTTTCGTTTGACGACATTAAGCCCGGGGACTATGGCATGCGTCACATCAGCGTACATGTGGACGGCAATCCTGCGTGGGCGTGCCTCCTCGTAACGAACAAAGAGGACGAAGAGAATGATCTGAACGATGCGGAGCATGACGCGGGAGATACCACACCGGATAGGGGCGAGCTCTCGCGCTACCTGCATGCCTTCGGCTGGCAGGACGATGACTCTGACGGAAGGTATGATCCGCACCATGGCGAAAAGGCGCTCAAAATCCACAACGATCCCGATGCGGACTTTAACTCGTTCTTTGATGTCTTCTATGATCTTGACATAGCCGACTCGCAGTCCAGCACCGATCCGCTTCCGCCAAATGGCCCGGCAACGACGCGCAATATCGCGGTTGCGTGGTGCGCGGGCGTGCAGTCGGTCAATCATCAGACGGGAGTAATCTCCTGCGACGGCTCCGATGTGCGGGATGATGCGCAGTCCGACTCGTTCAGTGCCGACGTGGTGCTCTACGGAGAACAGGTGCGCAATAATCCGAATTTCAGGTGTGCGGACGTCCTCCTGCCTCCGCTCTAATGTTAAGAAGAGTAACTCCACAAGATATGCGCTAAGACCTTTCACTCCCCCTCTCCGCTTGTGACGGAGGGAGGGAGCACAGAGAGCTTATCACACAGGAGGTCTTGATTTTTATGGACACAAAAAAAATTGCCATCACCAGTTATTATGTGTTTGTCAGCGTACTCGGCATCGTGGGAGTTTTGGTTGTCGTTTCGGCTTTCCCGATTACCGGTAATTTTAAGATTATGGCGGTGTTGTCCGGCTCTATGGAGCCGGCTATTCGGACCGGCAGTATTGTCGTCGTGCGTCCCAGTACCAGCTATTCCATTGGCAATATTGTTACCTTCACCGGAACAAGTGGGGGGAAAAGCATCCCGATCACGCATCGGGTGATGGAAATACGAGTGGATCGGGGCGTGCCTTCATATATAACTAAAGGAGACGCGAATAATGCGCCCGACGCACGGCTCGTTGCGCACCGAGAGATTATCGGGGGGTTGGTATTTTCTGTTCCCTATCTTGGCTATGGGGTGGAGACCGCGCGAAAGCCCTACGGTCTTGCGGCACTGATTCTGCTTCCCGCGGCATTGATCATCATTGACCAGGCGGGAAGAATTAAAAAAGAACTTGCCAGGTTACGACGCGAAAAAGAAGAAAAAACCATCTGAACATGAAAACGAAAAGTTTTTTTCCAAAAATAACGGCGCTCGCCCTTATCCTCACGCTTAACGCGGGCGGGATTTTGACGGTCGGCTCCACGCTCGCGTTTTTTAACGATGCCGAGACAGCGGGTGATAGTTTGTTTGTGGCGGGAATACTTAATTTTTCCCTCGCTTCTGATGAATGGACTCCTGTTGATAGTGCCGGGGCGCTCAAATCAGGAGATATGATAACGCGGCATATGAGCATTCTGGCGGGTGACAGTATTCCCTTTCAATATCGGATCAGAACAATAAAAACATCGGGAGATGATGCGTTTTGCGGCGCACTGCACATGGTTGCGAGCCGTGGGGCTGTTTCGTTGTATGACGGCGTGCTGATGGATTTTGATCTCACGCCTCCGGTAGAAATTGAGGGAGACGGACAGGATGATTGGTCGTTTAAGATGAGTATGCCGACCAGTGCTGGCTCCTTTGTCGGGAAAACATGCGAATTTCGCTTTGTCGTGGACGGATGGCAGGTGGAGTTTCCCGACGGGACAGGCGGATTCAGCGACCGAGAGGCGCTTGAAAATATTCTTGAGAGCGATGATACGGCTCGAGAAGACGGCGGGCAAAACATTTCAGCGCTGGAGGACTCATACGGCGAACAGGAGCATCCGGATGACACGAATGGAACTGCGGGCGACCTGCGGGTAAAATCACAATCGGGCGGGAAGAATAAACGCGCCTTCGTCCGCTTTGATTTCCCTTTTCCCGACGGGACGGCAATTCAGTCGGCGGCATTAAAAATGTTCATGGATGATGCGCCTTCCGCGTCGCGGACGTATGCGGTCGCCCGAACGCTCTCGCCATGGACTGAAGCGAGTATTTCGTGGAACAATCAGCCGGGAACATCCAGTCCCATGAGCGCATCGGCGGTAACCGGAATTACCGATGATCAATGGCTTGCGTGGGATGTCAAAGATGACGCGAGCGCATTTGTGGCGGGTACGGCTACCAATTATGGATGGACCGTATTTGACGCGATGGAGAGTTCGGCAACCGCCCGTGAGGGAAAGTTCAGCTCAAGTGAAAATAGCCATCAAGACAAGCGACCGGTGCTGGAGGTCGCATTCAGCGCACCCCCCGCAACCACATCGCATATCGTCATAAACGAAGTATACGCCGATGTGGGAGACGGAAGGGGTTCCGAAGGGACGAATGAGTGGGTTGAGCTCTATAACCCGACGGAGTCGGCTGTTGACATCAAGGATTGGCAGGTGTGCGATGCGGCATCGTGCGATTCGTTTGCAACAACTTCATCCTCAATCATGCTTCCGAGCCGCGGATTCGCAGTGGTGACGGCTGGTACCTCCACCTGGCAACATTGGGTGCTTCCCGAAGGAGCGATACGGATCGTTCTTGGCGCGAACATCGGCGGTGGACTCGCAAATCCCGGAGATGCGGTTATTTTGAAGAATGCCTCCAGCGCCGAAATTGACGCGATGAGCTACGGGACCGACACCTCAAAATTAAATCCTGCAGTTCCCGTTTCAGGCGAGGGCAACTCACTTGCGCGAATCGTAAAGGGATACGACGCAGAATTGGCAAACGACTGGATTATCAATGCGACGGCAAATCCGGGAACCAATCCATCCGAGGATGGTACCAGTGAGGTCATGCGCTTCACGAGCCGCGGTAGTGAAGTTGCGGCCGGTGAGAACGGCTTGCCCGCTCTGGACACTACGGCGATTCCCGACGAACCGGAAAAACAGATTCTGAAAGAAGAGCCACCGCCTGAAGTTAAGAAGGATGGAGAAGAAACGGAGGACGCCGGGGTAAGAGATGCGATTAACACCGATGGGGAGCCGGCGTCCTCCCATGCGGCACCAACCGATGGAGATGAATTGCCGCTTATGGTACCGTCAGAAGAAGATCAAGCAACCACGATGGTGGTTGTTGAATCACACGACGCTGCGACGACAACCTTGTTGATTCTTGAAGGAGAGCTACAATCAACGCCTGTGGAGGAGCGTGTGCCTGCCGATACAGAGACACCTCACGCCGACGGGACGGAACAAGATATCGTACCGGAACCGGATGGGGTAAATCACAGCAACATGGGTGAGAGTCAAATTTTACCTCCGGCGACCATCCCGGAAGTTACGAATGAAAACGCCCTACTGCCAGCGGAAAATAAGCCCGCTGGTGGCGGTGATGGAGGGGGTGATCCGACCACTCCCGCGGGCGGCGAGGAAGTACCGTTGCCCACACCCATTGCCGACAACGCGGTATTGCAATAAAAGAATATAATGCATATTCCGGTTGTCAGCTTTTCGCTCCTAAAAAAGATTGTGCTCGCGGGCGTTGTGCTTGTGTGTTCATTCGGTTTTCCTTATGCACATGCCGCGAATGATGACCTTGTGGTTGAGTTTGAACAGACCCCCCTTTTTAACAAGGCGAATTTTCTGCCGGGCGAGATGGTAAGCCGTACCGTGAAGGTAACGAACAATACAGGCGCGTCCCAACAGATTACGACAGAGGCGATTGCCATAAGCGATCCGCATCATCTGGGCGATGTTTTACGCATAACGGTGAAAGAGGGCGCCATCATGTTTTTTGACGGAACGCTTGCGGAGTTTTTTGGCAGCGGCGCGCATATGCTCTCCCATCTGGCGGCAGGAGTTGCGACAACCTACACCTACTCGGTTTCGTTTAAGTCCGATGCGGGCAACGCGTATCAGGAAGAATCGCTCGGTTTTGATATACTCGTCGGATTTGAGGGCAATGCGGGAGACGGCAATCCTTCTTCACCCGAAGGAGGTGTGACCCCGCAAGGTGGTGGAGGCACGGGCGGTACAAGTGGTGGAGGTGGTGATTCTGGCGGTCCTCGGGGGCTTACTATTACCGGCGAGCTTGTTCGCGTTGTTGAAATTGGCGAGACCACTGTGATCATTGAATGGGGCACGAGTTATGAATCCACGAGCCGCGTCGTGTACGGCACGGCGAGCGGATTATTCAATTTTTCCAACACTCCCAATTACGGCTACCCACTTTCCACCATTGAATCCGACGCGCCGGCACATCCCAACGGTGTTCTCGCTCACCGCGTCCTCATCAGCGGACTCGTACCGGCAACGATCTATTATTTTCGTACGATTTCCCACGCCTCACCCGACACAATCGGTTTTGAACATACTTTTACGACTCTAGGCTCCCGCGACAGTCAAAGCGCGGTCATTGCTTCCGGCGGGCGGCTTCCCATATCCTCTTCGGGAGAGGTGCTTGTTTCGGCGGGTGGAGAAAGGAGCGTACAACGGATTGGATCGGGTGCCGAGGTGAATAATGCTCCCTTTCCTCTCTCTCGCGCTTCAGAAAGTAGCGCAGGCGACACGGGTGTTTCGGAACGCCGGAATGAAAATCTGTTGGAGGATGCTGGCCGCGCATTCACTCCCCTCCTCGCCGTTCTTTCCGCCGCCCTGCCGTTTGTCGGTAAAGAAGGAGGTCGCATCATGCTTATTGTTCTGATAATCGCTCTGCTTCTTTCCCTTATCGTCTGGCGCCTCTCTCGCCACAGAAGAAAAAATAAGAAGTAGATACTGACAGCGGTTTTTTCGGTATTCATCGGCACACTATTGCGGAATGCCGTTTGGTACCGCTATTTCTGTTGTTGTCGCGACCGATACAGCACTTCTCTCTGTGGGAGTGGGTACTGCTGGCAGTGCGGCTTGCTGCGGTGGAGATTTTTTTTGCGGAGGGGATACCAATGGCGATCTCGTCAATGTGGGAGCAACAGGCGTCGCAAACTCATCCGGGCTCGGGAGCGTGAGCCGCATGCCACTGCCCAGACGCGCTGAAAGAAAGACGGCATATCCTGCGACGACAAGCGTTGTAATACCGATAGCAAGAAGCGCGTTTTTCATATTTTTTTGTTACCCGTGTAAAATATGATACCGCACACCGGTATAATACGCCAGACATTTGTGTTTCAAGGGCAGTTTTTCTATCCCCCCGTCTGCCAGACGCGAATCGCCTCAAGCGGATAGATAAGCATGATGATATTGAGCGTGAGGTTATCGCGAATGAAGTAACCGACAAAAACCTCCATGGCAATCGTGAGTGCAATCGTAACCCACAGGGGCAAGATGCGCGCAAGCGCAAAACCGACCATCATAGCAAGGACATCGCTCACAGAATTGACGACGCTGTCGCCGAAGTAGTCATAGGAAATCGTAACGGTGCGGTAGCGATTGATGATATAACTTGAGTTTTCAAAAATTTCCCATACGCACTCAATCACAACAGCGAGCACGAGGCGGAAACCTATGGACGTGCGCTTTGTCACAAGCCAGAGCAAGCCGAAGAACGCAAAACCGTGGATGACATGCGAAAAAGTATACCAGTCGGTGAGATGCTGGGAGTTCTCGGAACTCGCGACGATGCCATGCCAGAACTTGATGTATCCGCAATCGCACCACGGCACACGCCCCGTCCATAATAAAATAAGTGCGTGAATACCGAGTATGCCGACGACGCCGAGTGCGTACAGACGAAACGGAATGCGATTGAGCAAACTAATCATGGGTACAGTATAGCAGAAAAATATTTCACTTGCCTTGTCCGGCTACAAAAAAACCGCTGGACGAACTATGCGGTCTACGATCTACAAAAACATTCCTTGTTTGTACTCATCAATAGATGTCAACTTTTCTGTTCTTTGAGCAGATCCTTATAGGCGTGGCGGATCTTTTCCACCTTCGGGGCGATGACGATTTCAACATATGGCTGATCAGGGTGAGTATCGTAATAGCGCTTATGGTATTCTTCAGCCGGATAAAACGAATTGCCGAGCGGTTCGATTTTCGTCACGATCGGATCAGCATATTTTTTCTCCGCGGTCAGCGCCGCGATCATGCGCTCCGCTTCTGTTTTTTGTTCTGGTGTCGTGTAAAGAATCGTGGAGCGGTATTGCGTGCCCATGTCGGCACCCTGGCGATTCAGCGTCGTGGGATCGTGACTTGCGAAAAAAACTTCCAGCAGTTTTGCAAAAGGGATAATACTCGGGTCGTACACAATGCGGATAACCTCGGCGTGCCCCGTCGTACCGTCAGAGACACGGTTGTAGGATGGGTTCGCTACCGATCCACCCGCGTATCCGGGTGTAACTTCGGCAATGCCCTTTAATTGCAAAAAAACCGCCTCCGTGCACCAGAAGCACCCCCCGCCAAACGCAACCACTTCCATAGATCCGGTCATAGTTTTATGTAATTATTGACAATTGGTTGTTCATTCACCATGCGGTTAACAAGAATCGCCGCCAGCGCGCCGCCTGCAGTGGTACCGGTAATTGCCAGTACCGCATCAAACGCGTCGTAAGAAACGGGAAAGACGGCAAACTGAAGCGGAAGCGCATACAGAAACAACCCGCCCACCGCACCGGCAAGAAACCCGCGTGCGGTTGATTTTTTAACTATGCCGCTACTCACAATTCCCACCATGCTTATTGTTGAGAGGGCAAGAAGCCAATTGGGAAGATGGGGGTAGCTCCCTGCCGCGCGACTTCCCGCAACGACGCCAGCATCAAAAAGCGCGCCCTGAAAGGTAAGGGTGAATAGAGCCGCAAGCAGTGCCGGAATGACGGGACCGAAAAATCGTTCGGCAAAAAAATAAACGGCGATGGAGAGAAATGCTGCAATGCACGCTCCGCCAAAACCGGCAATCGCGTAGGGACTGAAAGGGAAAAAAGGCGCGAAGAAAATGAGCAGAATATTTAAGAGCGACGCCAGAAGAAGCGCACCGAATATCTCGCGTCCGGCAAGATCGCGTTCTTTTTTAATTTCATGGACAAGCAAGGTGAGCGCGGTGATGGCGGCGCCAAAAAAGAAAAAATGCGGCGGACTCCAGATGATAAGCACCGACTCAACCGTTTCTTTGCCGCGCCACCGGTGCCACGCCTCATCAAATGGAATAGTCATAGGAACAACGAGCAGCGCAAAAAAAATTCTCCGCCAGGAAGGCATCCCCCGTCGCCGCCATGCGAAAAAACTTTGTGCGAGCATGACGAAGAGACTGCCCTGCACGAGGAGGTGCGGGAGGATAAAAAAACTATCCCTTCCTTTGGCAAGATGCCACCAACCGTCAAAGCTTACGCCGAACGAGGCAACCGCTCCTGCGAGGATGGCGACATGAAGCGCGTGGATGTGTTTTTTTGTTTCCATATGAAAAGGAAAGAAAAGATGAAAGCTCCGCGCTTCTAGTATACCACTTAATGAAAGATTGAGGAAGATGCTGTATCCGGGTACTCCTAGTCAATTGGTACAAGCGTTAATGATTTTTGCAGATACTCATGCGGGTTTTCAAACAATTCCGGCAGGGAAAATCTGAAGCAAAATTCCCTCACATAGTCAGGCATCTTCTCAGGGGTAGCATGGTGATACATTCTTCTGATGAAGGTACGCAGGTTTCCGAACATTCTCTCAATCTCCGAGGTGTGAGCAAACTCAAACTTCTCGTGAATATCCCTCATATGCCGTACTGGCCACCAGCGGTTGATCCCTTGGTAGATAGCGGCGCGTCGTCCGTATGCAGGCGGCTCCGAGGACGCACATGCTGTTCAAGGAAGCGTACAAGCATGGTGGCGCTGGACGCTATGCCCCGAGAGCATCTCAAACGCTACCTTGCGCGTTCCCTTCTGCTTCCCCATGAGTAACGACCATCGGGTGCCATACGCTTCATCCAACTGCACGATATGCTCAAGAATAAGAGGATTTTCCGGTATCTGCGTCCGAAACAGATCACACCATCGTCGTACCGCTTCTTCAGAAAAAACAGCGAGTGCCTGTGTCCGCTTCACCGGCACTCTACTGGTCCAACACCAGAGCAAGAGCCAGAACTTTTGATACGACAGCTTCATGTCTTTGAGCCATGTGTGGGAGACCAGGGAAAACTTTAAGCGACGAGGGGCGACATCGGTACCGATCCTCGTATCGTAACACCCTACGAGACCTGGAGGTGGGACAGAAGACATTCTTACCAAAAAGAACGCGGCGGAGGTACTTCTTTACTTGAGCTTCTGAAGGTATCTGTTTGAGATGGTACCTATCGGGTAGTATACCCAATTTGTACCAACTGACTTAGGAGACCCATATTTGTCATATTGCGATAAGGGTACATCTGTGCTAGTATGAACAGGTGAAGTTTCTGCTGAAATTTTTATTCAAAATCATCCTGACGGGAGTCGTGCTCTACGGTCTCACACAATACTTCCCCACCTTCCATCTCGAGGGTGGACTTCAAAGTTTTGCCCTTGCGGGATTTGTGCTTGCGGTGCTCAACGCAACCGTCTATCCCATTCTGCGCCTCATTACGACCCCTTTGCGTTGGCTGACCCTCGGTCTCTTCGGGCTGGTCATCAATATGGCGGTACTCGCCCTTGCCGATTCACTCCTCCCCAATCTTACGATTGATAATCTTGGAACACTTTTTTGGGCATCGCTCGTCATCGCCGTTGCCCATATCTTTTTTTAAAACACACACCCGTAAAAATAAAAAACTGGCATGCGACAAATCATTCTCATAGCACAGGTTATCATCTCTCTTCTCCTTATCGTCTCCGTACTCTTGCAACAGCGGGGCGGCGGCCTCTCGCAGGTATTCGGCGGGACGGGTGGTGCCTACCGCACACGCCGAGGCGTTGAGCGTGTAACGCTCTGGGCAACCATTATTCTCGCCATACTCTTCCTCATAGCAGCGCTTTTAAGCATCCGACTTCGCTAAACGAAGAAGATACTTTCAAGGATCTTTCTATCCGCACTCTACTTCTAGAGCATGTGCCATGGATGAACACACCAATAGACCGGCAGGCGGCTACTCTGCGCTTCCGTTCAAAAAACTCCTTTATCTCCCCCATCTCCTGTCAAAAAAAGAAAAGCGCGTAATGGCGCTTCTTGCTCTTTTATGTCTTACCAGCGGTACATGGCTGTTGATGCGCGGCTACCATAACATCACGCAGCCCATTCCCGCCATTGGATCGTCCTACACCGAGGGAGCAGTTGGCGAACCGATTACGATCAATCCTCTGCTCGCGAGCCGCGATATTGATCGCGACCTGAGTCGCCTCGTCTACGCCGGTCTGCTCACTTATGGCCCGGATGGCACTCCCGTTCCCGATCTGGCCGATCGCTACGAAGTCAGTGCCGATGGTAAGATATACACCGTTACGATCCGAAACGGTCTCATCTGGCATGACGGCAAACCTCTTACCGCCGACGATGTCGCCTTTACCGTCAAACTCATTCAAAATCCGCAGTACAAGAGTCCGCTCCGCGCCAACTGGCAAGGTGTTTTGGCGGAAGTATTAAATCCACAAACCATCCGCTTCACCCTTCGCGCTCCCTATGAGCCGTTTATAGAAAATCTTACCGTCGGCATCATTCCCCTCCACCTGTGGGAAAATGTAACCCCCGAGCAAATGCCGCTCCATGAGCTCAATCTCAAGCCGGTCGGCTCCGGTCCCTATCAATTCTCCGGTATCAAACAAAGCACCGCCGGCTCACTCACCTCCTACACCCTTACACGCAATAAAAAATATCACCGCGAGGGTCCTTATCTTCAAACGATCACGTTCCAATTCTACCCCACTGAGAGCGCTCTTTCGAGCGCGTGGCGCGCCGGCACAATTGAGGGATTCGGCCCGGTTGCGAACCCCTCGGAACTCCCCGCTACCATTCAAGCCGCCTCGCTTCACCCCCTTGAGATGCCGCGCATTTTTGGTATTTTCTTCAATCAAAAACGCTCTCCCGCGCTCGCCGATTCTACCGTAAGATCCGCTATTGCCCGCGCTATAGATAAAAAAAAGCTTGCTGATTCGGCATCCGCCAGCGGCAAGGTTCCGCTTGACGGCGTTCTCCCGTGGATCAGCGCACCGGATGAACTGAAAAACATCTTCAATCCCGAAGTGGCACGTACACTGCTTGATCAAGGCGGATGGAAGGAGACCGATGCAGACGGCATTCGCCAAAAAAAACTCAAAGACGCAAAAGGCAAGCAAATTCTCACACGACTGGCATTCACACTCTCAACATCCGATTGGCCGGATCTCCTGCAGACCGCAGACAGTATTAAAGAAATGCTCCGCGCGGTGGGCATTGAAATTACGATTGAAAAAAAACCTTTTACGGAACTTCAATCTTCGGTCATTCGCCCGCGCGCTTTTGACATCCTGCTCTTCGGGCAGGTGTACGGTTATGAGCCGGATCCGTTTGCTTTCTGGCATTCTTCCCAAACACGCGATCCGGGACTGAATGTCGCCCTCTATGCAAGTAAGAGTGCGGACAAACTACTGGAAAGTGCCCGCACGACAGAGGACTCCGCAGAACGCGCGAGAGAATACGAGCAATTCTCGCGCCTCCTTCTCAAGGATACGCCCGCCGTCTTTCTCTTTTCCCAGTTGTATCTTTACCTCCTGCCAGCCGACATACAGGGCGTGAATTTATCAAAAATCTCACTTCCCGCAGACCGTTTTAATGACATTAATCTCTGGTACCGGAGTACGAAAAGAGCATGGAGCGCTAGCGCGCCTCAGAAGAATTAAAAAAGCGCACCGACTTGCATTGATTTTGAAACCATGCTATACTGTTCCTATCGATGAGTCATGTGGAGAGTCGTTCTTGCCAAGAGACAAGAAAAATTCTCCAGGTGACTACTCAAAAAAGAGAGGGTTTATCTCTCTTTTCGCAGAGAAAGACAGTGTTTTGGGACGCCACTCATGGCTATCCCGCATTGCGTGTGCATCATGTATTCTTGAGGTTCAGGAATCGCAGAGGTGCATTGCTAGTTTTTTTACGAGTTGTTTTTCTGTTGGTTATTCTAGTAGACACCTAATGCCCTCCGCCGCATCTTCTTTACGGATGACAGCGAACCACTAATTATGGTACATTAATTCTCGCGAACAGCATCGGCAGTTCGGGGATGTGGTGGAATCGGCAGACACGCAGCGTTCAGGGCGCTGTGAGCGCAAGCTCGTGGGAGTTCAACTCTCCCCATCCCCATCAATATGAGCGTAGGGGAAATCAGGGAGTTTCCGCCCATGGCGGACCCGCCTTTGGCGGACAACTCTCCCCATCCCCATTTTGTTAAAAAATCAGTCGTCATCCCGAATGAAGTGAGGGATCCCGCGCAATTTCAATATCGCCAAAAACTTACGGAATTCCTCCCTCACGGGACACCTGCCAGCAGTCGTTCCACTCGGAATAGCGACAGAACGATAAGCCTGCACGTGATCGTTTTTCAATCTTGTCCCATTTTATTTATTCTTCATTTATCTAATCGCGCATCGTACTGACGGATCATATCCGCTCTAGAAACTCCTGCGCTTAAGCTCAACCGCTATTCTTTTGGCTTTTTCCGGCTATCCGGTAATTTTCAAAATGGCGTTCCGCTCCGTATTTTCATTATGCCTCCACAAACCGCACCCTCACCGCAAAGACCGCACACCCATCGTCCCAGACCGGCAGGCAATCGCCACCTCGCAAATCGCCATCATCGTCGACCGCACTCACCGCATGGTGGCGGCCGCCATACGTTCGTTACCCCGCCGGCGCATAAAGACGACCATCGTCCTCACGCACTCTCGTTCCTTCCGCTCGGCGGATGCGGCGAAGTTCAACGCAGTTGCTACGTCTACGAATACGGCGACGACATCGTCATCGTAGACATGGGGCTCCAATTCCCCGATGAGGACATGCCGGGAATTGATTATCTCATTCCCAACATTGAGTACCTCAAGAAAAAAATCCACAATATCCGCGGTATCGTCATCACGCACGGTCACTACGACCACATCGGTGCGATCCCCCACCTCTTGGCGTCGCTTGGCAATCCCCAGATTTTTGCCACGGCCCTCACGCGCGGCATAATCATGAAGCGGCAGGATGACTTTAAGGGCTCCCCCACGCCAAAGATAGAGATCGTGACGCCCGAATCCATTATACGGTTGGGCAATTTTCAAATTGAATTCTTTCACGTCAACCACAATATTCCCGACTGCGTCGGCGTTGTTCTCAAAACCCCGGGCGGGACGGTGGTGCATACCGGCGACTTTAAGTTTGACCACACGCCGGTCAATGAAAAACCCGCCGATATGCCGCGCCTTACCCAAATCGGCAATGACGGCGTTACCCTGCTCGTATCCGAGAGCACCGATGCGGAGTGGGAGGGGCATCAGATTTCCGAATCCGAAGTACAGAAATCTCTGGAAGAGATTTTCAAAGTGGCACAAGGGCGCATTATCGCCGCGACATTCTCCTCCCTCCTCACGCGCATCCAGCAGATGATCTGGCTCTCGGAACAATACGGTCGCAAAGTATTGATTGAAGGATTCAGCATGAAGCAGAATGTCGCCGTCGCCCGCGAGCTCGGCTATCTCAAAGCAAAGCCGGGCACGCTCATTGAGTCCAAAGAGATTAGTAACTATGCCGAGCATCAGCTCACCATTTTGTGCACCGGCGCGCAGGGCGAGGATCATGCTGTGCTGATGCGCATTGCCAATAACGAACATAAAACCGTCAAACTTCTGCCGGGCGACTCCATTATTTTTTCCTCGTCCGTTATTCCAGGCAACGAAGGAACCGTCCAGCGCATGAAGGATGTTTTATTTAAACGAATCCACAAGGTCTACCACTACGCAACCATGGATGTGCACGCAGGCGGGCACGCCAAGCGTGAGGAGCTGACGCAGATGATTAAGCTGATGCGGCCGCAATTCTTCATTCCCATTCACGGCAACTACTTCATGCTCAAGCTCCACACCGAGCTTGCTGAAGCCGCTGGTGTGGCGAAAGAAAATATCATGATCGCGGAGGACGGCGACAAAATTCGCGTTTCGCCTATGGATGGTATTGAGAAGCTCGCCGAAAAAGCGCCCATTGAACATGTCATGGTAGACGGACTTGGTGTGGGCGATGTCAAAGAAGTCGTTTTGCGGGACCGCACACACCTCGCCGAGGACGGCATATTCGTTGTTATCGGCATCGTGGACGCTAAAACGGGCAAGGTCAAAACCAGCCCTGATATTGTCTCGCGCGGTTTTATTTATCTGAAAGAATCGCAAGAATTATTGAAAGAAGTGCGCAAAACGACGCGCAAAATCATTGAAGAAATAACGCTTCACGGCGAGCGCCCCATTAACTGGGTCTTTGTCAAAGACGAACTGCGGGAAAAACTCGGACAATTCCTCTTCCAAAAAACCCAGCGCCGTCCTATGGTACTGCCGGTGGTGATTGAAGTATAATGTTGTTGCTCGGAACCGCGCTATTTGAAACTCGCTCGTCCCGCCAGCGCGGAACTCGCTAAGCATCCGGCGCACACTCGTGCGAGACGCACGAGACCATGCTGTGCGCCTCCTGATTGTTTCAAACAGCACAGATCCCTCGCTGGGGAATATGGGAGCAGGAACCCTCCTTATATTCCTCCTTCGTCATTCCGAGCATAGCGAGGAATCCCATAAGATACTGAACCACTGCAAGATCGCCTCCTCTTTAGATTGTCATTCCCGCGAAGGCGGGAATCCACCCTCCCCCATTATGAAAAACAAAAAAGGGTTCATCCAACTACCCATCCTCATCGCAATCATTGCGAGTGTTTTAGTTTTGGGCGGTATTGGCTATTTTGAAATACGCCAATATACTAGCCATTCAACACAAGATAAAAAACAACCTACTTCCCAGGTCAGCAAAGCAACAACTACGCCCGAGCTTTCGGAAGTTGAAAAATTGAGAAAAGAAGTTGATCAGCTTAAGAAGCAAAAATCTCCTGAATCTCAAATACAACCTACTATCGTAAAACAAAAAACAATAGACGCAACTCCAACAAAACAAGTAATCCTATCCAATGCCGACATTATTAAAAAAGTTAAGCCCGCAACTGTTTTTATAGAAACAGAAAAAGCGACTGGTAGCGGGATGATTATAGATTCAGACGGATATGTTTTGACCAACGCTCATGTGGTTCAAGGCGCATCTTCGGCTAAAATCAAACTTTCAGACAACCGATCGTTTTCCGCTTCGGTAGTCGGCAGAGATGAAGTTATTGACTTGGCAATTTTGAAAATCATCGGCAGTAATTTTTCTAAAGTAGAGCTCGGCAATTCTGATAGTGTGGCGCAAGGTGACAATGTTTTTGCCCTTGGCTATCCTTTTGGTCTTGAGGGAGATGTAAGTTTCAAGGAAGGCACCATTTCAAGAAAAATTGATAGCGAAGACACGACCTATTTTGAAACATCCGCGGAGATTCATCCAGGCAATAGCGGCGGTCCATTGGTTAATAAAGATGGTGAGGTTATTGGTATAAATACACTCATTATTGGGAAAAGCATCAATAATATTCTAATTGGAGAGACGATCAAGCTAGCCATACCCATTAATATTGCGAAAAGTATCCTTTCAGAATTGGAACATGGCAGGAGTATTATAATTTCTACAAAAAATACAGAACAAATTACACCCCCTGATACTCCCCACAAACCATTATTAAGTATAGAGCAGAGTGGTGCAGTTTCTTCTTTTATGAAGGATTGGAATGCTATCATTAGAACCATTAATGGAGGTGTAGACGCATTGGATAAGTCTCGAACAAGTTATTTTCTTGGAAACTACAATGATGCTCTAAATTATAGCCAAGATGAACAGGTATCCTTCACTTCAGCATACTATTCGGTCAAATCATTAGTACCTTCGGGTCTTCCTTTCTTTAATGTCATAAATGATGTGGTTCGTCTTAAGGTAGAAGAAATTCTGCACCTAAAAATATCCTCTGAGTATCGAAAAAGTGCAGTGCAGGCAAAACTTGATGGCAACATATCAGGTGTATATGGCAGTTTTACTGAAGAGAGTAATCATATTACCAGCGCGTCACAAATAGGTACAGAATCGAAAAAAAAGTTTGACGCTTGGATTAATCAGGTAAATCAATATAGGTAAGAGATCAAGTGTCATATGCATTTTTTAAAACAATTTTTTGAGAAAAAACATAAAAAAGATTTCGAACAAAAAGTTCTATTGCGTTATCAAGCACTAGCTGGCTTGGTTGGTAATGGCGGTGAAATGATAAATAGAGACAAGGAGAGTCGGGCTAGAGCATGGGTTCACGAACAAGAGAAACTTCTCGCCCCCAAAGAAGCATTTTGGAGTAGTCGCACCATACAAGCTGCATTTATCGGAGGAGTTTTTGTTTTACTCGCTACAATTGTTACACTGTACTTATCAAAATAATGATCTGCGAGAACTCTTAGCTTATGAAAAGAAAAGACCCCATGAGGACGGGACATCATAGGGTGATCTTTTCCGTTGGTGATGCCTCCATACTAGCAGAATAGGACGGTATGTCAAGGCATCCTTATCCTCAAGAGGATATCACCACAAGGGGGACAATGTCAGAGCTTATCCACATCATACTATGCAAAAACCAACACTTTTGAGCGGGATTCAGCCATCGGGTGTCATCCATATCGGGAATTATTTGGGTGCAATAAAACAGTGGGTAGAGTTGCAAAAGACGCATCATGTTTTTGCCATGATCGCGGACTTGCACGCCATCACCATTCCGCAAGAGCCGGAGAAGCTACGGGAAAACACGCTCCGCATGGTAAAACTTTTGGTCGCGTGCGGCATCTCCGCCAAAGGCGGATCCGTCTCCGACGGAAATCCTGATGAGTCCGTCTTATTCGTCCAGTCCCATGTTCCCGCACATACGGAATTGGGCTGGATTTTGAATACCATTACGCCCCTCGGCGAATTGGAGAGAATGACGCAGTTCAAAGAAAAACAGGAGAAATCCGGACTCTATGCTGGACTCTTGAACTATCCCACCCTCATGGCGGCGGATATTCTTTTGTATCAGACGGAGGTTGTGCCTGTCGGAGAGGATCAGGAACAGCATCTAGAACTCACGCGCACGCTTGCCAATAAATTCAACAATCGTTTTGGCGAGACATTTATAGTTCCCAAAGCGCTTATCCAAAAAGATACGGCGCGGATTATGGGGCTGGATGATTCGTCCAAAAAAATGTCCAAGTCGGCGACAAGCGCGAATAATTATATTTCATTATTAGACGAACCGGACGAGATTCGGCGCAAGATAAAAATCGCCGTTACGGATTCTGACGGTACCGTTCGCTACGACGAGGAGCACAAAACCGGCATCGCCAATCTCATGCGCATTTACCGTGCGTTTTCAGATAAGCCGCTTGAGGAAATTGAAAATAAATACGCTGGCAAGGGTTATGCGAATTTCAAGAGCGGTCTTGCGGATCTCTTAATTGAAAAACTAGAACCGATTCAGAAAAAATATGAGGAGCTGACTAAAGACGAGAGTGGCATTATGGACATCCTCATGGCAGGCGCAAAACATGCCAATAGCGTAGCCGAGTCATCTCTGGCAACGGCAAAAAAGAATGTTGGCTTTCTTGCGCGAGAATAAGCACCAAAAACGCTCCCATCGGGATTCGAACCCGAGTTTCATGGATGAGAACCATGTGTCCTAGGCCTCTGGACGATGGGAGCATCGGTCAGAATATAGCATTATTTTTCATATATCACAACCGCGCGCACTTCCCGCCATCAAGATTATTTCCAATAGGCATCCTGCCTGACTAAGTATTTTGATGCGTCTTCGGGATGCGCCATTATTTTTTTCACAATACGCTCCATACGCATACCTTGACTTCCTTTCACCAAGATTAAATCGCCGGGCTGAATGTGCGATACGATTTCTTCTGCCGCAGATATGGCATCAGAAAATATATATACCTGTTTACCTATCACGTGCACCTCCTCGGCAATTATTTTTGAATGAGAGCCAATCGCTATAAGAACATCAGTGGACTCTCTCACCAGCCGGCCGATCGCGCGATGAGCTTCTTCGGCGTACTCGCCCAATTCAAGCATATCGCCAAGAATTGCGATCCTGCGTTTTGCTGGTAACCCTGTGAGCGTGGTGAGCGCCGCGCGCATCGCCTCCGGTGCGGCATTGTACGTATCGTCAAGGATAAGCGTATCGTGAATACCCTCTAGTAGACGCATCCTCCCTGTTGGAGGTTTGTATTCATGCAGTGCAGCAACGCTCTCATGGAGATTAATATCCATCACCCCACCAACAGCCACCGCTGCAGCAATCGCGTACATCTGCGGCTCACCAAAGATACTGTCAAGCCGCACCGTGGTTAAAATGCCATCATAAACGAGCTGAAATGACATTCCCTTGGGCACTCCCTTTCGTTCTCCTTTACGTATTAAGTCAATGGAATATTCTTCCGCGCGCACATCGGATTCAGGATTCTTCCCAAAAGTCAGTATGCGAGCTTTTGTTTTTTGGCACATCGCACGCACTACCTCATCATCGGCATTGAGAATGGCTGTTCCGTCCGCGGGAAGTGCCGTAATGAGTTTCTCCTTTTCTTCCGCAACTGCCGCGGGACTCGCAAAAAACTCAATATGAACTGGCGTCTTACCAATTGCCGTCACTACTGCTATTTTCGGTTTCGCAATTCCGAGCAGAATATCCATATCGCCCGGACGGTCAATGCCATACTCAAGAATCAAAACTTCGGGATATTTCACGCGCCAAAGATATATCCGCCCAAATGCGATTTTAAGCCACCACACCCATTTAAAAATATTTTGCCCACAATGCGAAATTCCTAAGATCGTGAGTGGCAGACCGATTTCATTATTAAAATTCTTCTCTGGCTGACGGATGCGATATTTTTTTGCCAATATGCAGGCAATCGCCTCGCGCGTGGACGTCTTCCCCACCGATCCTGTCACGCCGATAATAACCGGCTTGTACCGCCGGATCGTTGCTCGCGCCAGTTTTACGAGTATTTGTTGGAGTATTGATTTTTTTAGCATAACACGATAGTATTAGTGAACCACTCGCTGGTCTGCTTCTACATTTTGGGAGAAGTAGGCGCAGAAGAGCTTTTCAGAAGTATTATAGACGCTTCCCATCAGCAAGGTAAATATTCTGTCAGCTGATAATTTCTAGTTATGTTCTCGGCTTCTCGCCAAGCCCTTCACACGGCTTGGCAATTTTTTTATTATTATTTTCTTCTTCCCTGCTCCCATTATGCTCCGGCGAGGAATTTGTCGGTTTGGGACAATAGGAGGCACTGTTTGCATGGTTCCGCCTTTGGCGGAAAACAGTGCCGACTCTTAGTATATTTTGTCCAGCGACAAAATATACGTGTCCCAAACCGACAAATGCCGAGCTACTTTTCATCCGGAGGAATCTCGTAATAATTCAGCATGTATTCCGCCAAGTCGTGAAATGCCGGTGTAAGTGTGTTGGCGGCAAAACGGTTGCCCTTGGGATTGTTGAGCTGAAGTAAAACCAAAAACTTTGGATGAAACGCCGGCGCATATCCCACGAACGTGTGCGTTACCTTGTCCGAATAGCCGCGACTGGCAGGGTTGGGGATTTGTGCCGTACCGGTCTTGCCCGCCACAAAATATCCCTTGACGCCGGCATGATTTTCAAAGCCGTTGTGCACGACGGATACGAGCATCTTTGTCAATGTTTCAGCCGTCTCTTTCCGTATAACCTCGCGTATCACTACGGGGGTTTTCTTCGTCTCATTCCCCGCGTCATCAATAATACGGTCAATGACATAGGGACGCATAAGTTTTCCTCCGTTGGCAATCACACCTACGGCCGCCGCGAGTTGCATGGGCGTTACGGAAATCCCCTGCCCAAATGCGGCAGTTGCAAAATCAATATCCCTCCCAGCATTAAGATTGGCAATATTGCCCGCCACCTCACCCGGCGTATCTACACCCGCAGGCGTGCCAAGACCGAAGCGCTCAAGAATATCTTTTTGCTGGTCGTGCCCCATCATCCGCGCAATGTGCACCATACCCGTATTGAGCGACTTCTCCAAAACTTGCGTCATGGTTTGAAGGCCATACGCATTGCCGTCAAAATTTTTGATACGGTAACCGCCAATTTTGACCTCGCCTGTATCGGTATAAGTACTCGCTGGTGTTATGATATTCGCATCAAGCGCCCCCGCCATCGTGAGGGGCTTTAACACCGAGCCCAACTCATAGACCGATTGTGTCAAGGGATTTAGAAAAACGGAAAGATCTTTTTCCTTGCCGAAGTCATTCGGATCAAATGACGGATCCCCCGCCATTGCCAAAATCCGGCCCGTCGCCGGCTCCAGCACCAGCACACCACCCGAATCGGCGCTCCATTTTTCTTTTGCCGCGCGTAAAACTTCTTCGCTTTTCATTTCAACATTATCATCAATCGTAAGAACAACATCGGAGCCATTTTTTTGCGGATGAAGAATGCGCCGCCCAAGCGCAACCAAGAAGCCCCCTGAATTCTGCGTACCTTCAGCGACACCCCGCTCACCTTTTAAATCTACATCGGAAAACCGTTCTATACCGTAGCGCCCGACCTCTTCATTGCTTTCTTTGCTCACAAATCCGACCGCCTGGGCGGCACGCGTACCGTGAGGATAAATGCGCCGCCGCTCCTCTTCAAAACTCAAACCGGCAATGTTTTTTTTCGTGAATTCCTCCGCACGATCAGTATCCACTCTTTTCAGTAAAATCTCATAACCGTCTTCCGGATTCCCCAGTTTGCGCCGTATCATCTCACGATCAACGCCAAAAAAATCGGCAACCACTCCGGCCGCATCATCAGGATCGGCGATGAGCTTGGGTGAGGCGATAAGATTTTTATAGACCTTGTTGAGCGCAAGCGGGATAAGCGCGCCATTTCTATCCTGGGCATAGATGCCGCCCCGTTCCGGATCGGCCGCTTGAACCGTCTGATGCTGACCCGCCGCCGCTTTTGCATACGTGCGATGATTGACAATCTGCAAAACAAAAAGCCGCGCGGCAAGTGCCGTGAGCGCCAAGAAAAAAAAGAGCAGGATAAGCTTTATCCGTGCTCCGATCTCATCTTCTGATTTCCTTTTTTTCTTCATACCGGAAAGCGGTCCGGACAGCCTGCTTACTGCCGGAGATCAAGAGAATCGTACCATAACGTATCTCATACCGCCATTATCAGGGACGCGAGGCGGCGCGCGCCATGGCAACATTTTCCGGTTGCAGATAGGTGATGACTGATATCTTCTCCATCGTGGAGAAGATATCAGCGTGGTCAATGGCAACCGCTCCTTTCTTCGCCTGAAGCTCCAACTCCACGCGCAGGGTCTGGCGCGTAAGCTCTTCCGCAATGCGACCTTGCCGCTGAAGCGCCAAGTCCATGCTGAATGTCTGATAGAGCATGACGAGATACACACCCGTAAGCGCCACGACCGCAAGGCCAAGCAGCCACTCAAACGCCCCTATGGATACACCGTGATGCACCTTAACTCGCCCACCTCCAGCACCACGATCTGCTATACGGGTGGAAGCATTATGATATCCGGAAGAAGTAAGTATGACACTCATGAAATTGATTAAAAAATGAGATTACCTAATAGACCTACTGCGTAATAACCTTTCTACTGCATTTATGCTTTTTCGGCTGCAAACAACTCACCGCTCGTCCACAAGGGATATTAGAGCTTATCAATGAATACGCTGTATTCACCTCCTCGCACTTCATTGTTTTCGCACGAAAAAGCATAAGTTCGTAACGAAAATTATTACGCAGTAGGTCTAATGAACCGACCGCCACGCAATTTTGCAGAACGCGCCCTCCGGTTTCGCCGTACCTCCCCACATTCCGCCGTCAAAGGCTTCCTGGTTATGATTTCAAAAATACCTTCCCATGCTTTTTGTTTGAAAAAATTCTTCACCAAGCGGTCTTCCAACGAATGAAAAGAAATAATTGCTAGCCGTCCTCCGGGCGCCAAAAGGTCAGAAACTTCCGAGAGAAACCGATCGAGACATCCCAGCTCGTCATTAACCGCGATCCGCAATGCCTGAAACGTACGCGTCGCCGGATGAATTTTTCCCTGTTGGAATCTCCGTGGTACACCCTGTCGTATCGCGGCGACAAGCATACCCGTCGTCATAATCCGTATATGCTTCCGTGCCGCCACAATCGCCTGTGCAATACCTCGCGCGAATCGTTCCTCCCCGTAATCGCGAATCATTCGCTCCAATTCATCTTGTCTCCGATTGTTAATGATATCCGCCGCTGTCTCTCCCCCTCCCTGCCGGTCATATCGCATATCCAGAGGTTCGTTTTTTTGAAAAGAAAATCCACGTCCCGCCTCGTCCACATGCCAAGAACTGAAACCGAGGTCGAGTAAAATACCGTCAACGCGCCGTATGCCGCAACGCTCCAGAATACCCCAACTGTCCGCGTAATTTCCCGCTACGACCGTCACATTCGCCATTTTTTCTTTTTTGATGCGCTCCGCAAACTTCTCCATCACCTCACTGTCGCGTTCAATCGCAATAACTCTTCCACCGGACCCGACACGCCCGCGCAACGCCAATGTATGTCCGCCGCCGTTTGCCGTACCGTCCAGCATGACTTCGCCGGGCTTCGGATCCAACAGCGTAAGCACACTTTCCAGCAACACAGGCGTATGCATTAATTCGCCGGTCATATCAATAAAGACCTAACTGTCCCAGCTTCTCGGCGATCATATCGGTATTTTTTTCAACCTCGTTTTTATAACTGTTCCATCGCGCCTCTTCCCAGATTTCCAGCCGATCATAAACACCCGTGATAACCACCCGCTGATGAAGCCCCGCGTACTGCTTCAGGTAATCGGGCACCAGAATCCTGCCCAATTGATCAAGCTCCACCTCTGCGGCACCGGAAAAAAGCAGGCGCAAAAAACTCCGCGTGTCTCCCTGCCCCATCGGCAGATTGCTTAACTTCTCCGTCAGCTTTTGCCACTCGGTAAGCGGATAGACGAAGAGACAATTGTTTAAACCCCGCGTCACAATTACTCGATCGCCCAGCTCCTTACGCAATTTTGCTGGCACAGCAAGACGCTTTTTTGGATCGATCGTATGCGTGTACTCGCCGATAAGCATAAAATGAGAAAGATTTAGAATCGGAAAGCGGGAGTTATACCCAAAATCATTTACTTATCCACAGAATCATCCACAATTCGCCACTTCCCTTATCCATTTCCCTACTTTATTCCACTTATGATCATTATGCAAGTTTTTCGAGTCATTCTTTGAAAAAATAAAAAACGGCTTATATAAGCCGTTAGATTTGTTGAAGCGTGCGATAATGCACAGCTTATCTACAGTTTATCAGTTTCCACCATTCTTCTAAAATACCTCTATGCGCCCCCCGTCCTTTACCAAAGGAACTCGGCGCAAACAATACGGACACTGATCCTTATTCCACTCATTGTCGGCGAGAGGATAATCGGCAAGCGAAAATTTAAACCTTCCGCTTGCAGGTTTCTCCAAAGCCATGAGCGGCATCGCCCCCCTATTGATTACAGCCATTTCGCCGACGACATAAGCGCCTTGCCACAAACAAACCTCGTAAAGCGCGTTGAGCGTCTTGCCCGTGGTGTGGATATCATCAACAATGAGCACCGCGTTTGATGACCCCAGTGTGAACCGGTTCAACGCATAACCTTCTCCGCTTTTTTCCGCATATGCCAGATCGGGAGGAATCTTATGCATACGCAAAAAGGCGTATTGCAGTGCGACACCCAAAGGAATCGCGCCAATAGCCGCAGTGAGGATGGTGTTAAAATTGCCGGCAAGTCCCAGCCGATCAATCTCTTCAAACGCCACACCGGCAATCGCATGCCCAACCGTAAAGTTCCCAAACGCGCGGGAAAGCTGAATATGTATTCTGCTATGCAACCCGCTCGCCAAGAGATAATGCTCACCCGTCTCCTCCGCATCCAAAATAGTATCCGCCCATCGGCAAAAATCTATCAACTCCTGCCCTTTCCGCATAGCTTCTCCTTCTTCCTTAAAGTAACTCTGTCTCATTTACCATCATCCACCTTCCATCACGCCGTGCCGATTGGTACGCCGCATGACACGCATATGCGACATTCAACCCCTGCTCAATCGTATGAAGCGATTGCGAGTTGTCCAAAGAAGCAAGAATGTCTAACCACATCCTTTTATAGAGATGGGCGTTATAGGAACTCCAATCGCCGCCATAATCCGGTTCTCGTTGAAACCGTAGATTCAGTCCTGAAACGACCAGACGATCTCCCGACGAATCAGGTCCATATACCAACGAGCCATTCTCAAATTGGAGGGCATGCGCGACTGTTCGGTGGGCGTACATACCATGCTGACCTGTCACCGCAAGACACACTGACCACATCAACTGCCTGCCAGTATCAAACTCCAGCACCCCGTGCATCGTATCGTATCCGCCATACTTTTTCAGTTCGGGATACGCCAATACCTGCCCGACAGCCCAAACGCGAGTAATGCGCGCCCTGGCAAACAAAAGTGCGGTCATGAAGTTGTGGCTCAAGCCGCCGGCAACGGGATTATACGCCGACTCGGTTCTCCATTTTCCATCACCCATAATACGATCGCAATTCGTCATCATATAACTCGTTGAGCCGGTCAGAAACTGCCCCAACCGTTCCCGTTCCCACTCTCCAAGTGCCGCCTGTACCGGATACGCGAAACTATATTTCTCGCTGAAAAGCATTTTTTTCGGATAGCGGCGAATCAGATCTCTAAACGCGGCAATATCCATAGAGGATGTTGCTAACGGCTTTTCAATGAAAACATACTTACCCGCCTCAAGTACTCGCCTTGCAGGCGCGAGATGCTCACCATCCGGCGTTGCAATCACTACGACATCCACATCTGGATGAGCAAGAAGCTCCGCTTCCGCCTTGCATATACGGACGCCTCGCCATCCTTCAAACTCCAGCACATTGCGAACCTTCTCATGGTTGTCATAGAACGCCACCGTTCGTATACCAGCCGCTACCAAACCGTGATAATTACTCATACCGCCATCGCCGCATCCGATAATGCCAACTCCTCTGAGTGTTTCCACAAAAAACCTCCTCGGTTTTCAACGAACACCTTATCCGAAAATTCTCTTTTGCCACAAGTGAAGCTACCATAACAAACTCAAAAAAGCAAGAGTACCCGCCCAATGCCTTGCTGAACCGCTGGTGCAGTATTCTTGAATTAGTCCGAACGCATTTCGTCCCGACCTTGCGTCGGGACGAGGAAGTCCCCCCGCCTGTCTGCGTGCGTACACGCACAGGCAGGCGAAAATTCGGAAAGGCGGCGGAGCCGCACCGCTGATTCAGCAGGTGATTCAGTAGAATCATCCTAGGGGCTCACCTACTGGGTG
Organism: bacterium; assembly: GCA_030697705.1. Lineage (GTDB taxonomy): Bacteria > Patescibacteriota > Minisyncoccia > Sungbacterales > HO2-52-23 > JAUYPE01. The sequence continues at coordinate 65,512 of JAUYPE010000017.1, forward strand.
ACAATTTTCTCGCTATGCGAGATCTGGCGTAGCCATGACAAGTTTTTCTTTGGCGGCATACTCTTGCAAACAAATAAAATCTGGAAATCAATTTGATTTAATTTTTCTTTGTCTGCGAATAATGAAATATATTGTAACAATAGCAACTATGGCAACCAACGACAAAACAATTTTCGATGACTTTTCTGTAAGTTCAACGCTGGGAGCACCACCCGGGCTTATTCCTTTCGAAGTAATACGAGATTTATCTACTAAGCAGCCGTCCAAGCTTGTATCAGGGTCATCTTTGCTAATAAGTTCGATAGGATTACCAAATGATTTACAGTTGAAGCCAGCAACGCTACCAGTCATCATCGGAGACCAAAAACGATACTTTTCTCCAAATGACCATGCAAAAATAGATATGACATTTTCTTTATCAATGACGATGAGCACTTCCGCACCAACCGGCGGCCATTCTGCAGTAAGGCCTACTTTTTCGTCTTTTGGCGGCCACTCTACATGTATAAAACGACTTGGGTTCCATGTTGGGTCAGTTGAATACCCCGCAGATAAAATGTCAGTACTGCCCAATGGTTGGAATTTCAAAGCGTCGGTATCGTATGACACGATTTTCGCTGGCGTAATGATACTTGCCCCCTGCAATTCTTCAGCAAGATTAACAAGTAGGGATTCAGCGTTGGCTATCGTAAAAGCAAAAAATACGAAAGCAAGGAAAACAAATAAAGCAGTTGTAGTTTTAGGAATCATGGTTAAAAAACTTTCTTCCCTCAAAATTTCAACCAGAGGATGATCCGCCTTTGGCGGAAAAATATGGTTCCCTCCAGAGGCGGGCAGGCGAGCCGATGTTTTTCTCCGGGCTCCCGATTTGTCCAAGAGCGAAGCGATTGGTTACAAATCGCAGTCCTTTAGGGTTCTTTTGCGATTTTGACCCAGTAGGTGAGCCCCTAGGATGATTCTACTGAATCATCTGCCAAATCAGTGGTGCGGCTCCGCCGCCAGTCAAAAACTCGATCAACGAGAATATGGGTAGGGTGAGAGTTGAACTCACGAGGCCTATTAGACAGCAGATTTACAGTCTGCCCCCGCCCCCTACGGGTCTACCTACCCAGCTCATTCATAATCCATTCAAATCGTTCACCATGCTTGGGATTCTTCGGTTGTATTTCTTGAAAAAAACGAATAATTTCCGGACGCTTTGTTATATAAAACCTAAAACCGCTTATATGAGATGGGTGGTAATCTAAAAACTTACACGCTCTGTGGATACCCTTCAAAAGCGGCAGTGACCTATTGGTAAACGATATCTGTACACCAAATCGCAACCGGTACACAGATCCGTCAGTGTCAAAGAAACCTCGCACCAAGCGCTCAAGGTACTGCGATTTCTCAAAGATCCATTCGGGAACGCTAACCTGCGCTCGTACTTTATTGTATACCAAACCTTCATCTTTCAGCCAATGACTGAGTGCTACGGATCCAACATAAACATTCTTATAACCTGTCTTTCGGATGCCTATTTTGGGAGCTACCCCAAAGAGTCCCTTCATGAGCCGAACGATATATTCCGCATATGCATACTCTTTTGTCCCCAGTGTTACAATAACTTGATAGAACGAGAGGTTGCCGTCCCCCAGCATAATCCCAAAGAATTCAGCAAGATCGGGTGAATAGGATTTTGGAATGATAATATCCTCGCGTCTTTTTGCGCTATACCCTTTTTTAAGGTACGGCGTTGATACAATGCCCAGTCGCTGTATTCTCTGAAATACGGTCTGCTCGGCGATACCAAGAATCTTGCCAACTTCTCTAATCGTTTTATTTTCAACGGTATAGAGACGGTTGAGTTCTTTTCTCATCTTTCCTTCTTCCCCATGAGTCCATCGCCGAGGCATGACACCATCGTAGCAAAACAAGCGTGATAAAGCAAGTTTTGCAATTGATGGCTCTACTATGCTAGTAAAGACTTCAGACCAAGAACACTCCAATCTCATGAGAGCCGACCCCGAGAGTCGAACTCGGAACCTTCGCTTTACAAAAGCGTTGCTCTGCCATTGAGCTAGGTCGGCACCTGTTCATTCGTTTCTTTAACCACGCTATCATTCCTCTGCTGTTCAATTTTTATGCGGTGCGGGCGCGACGAGGATTGTTGTTGGCGCATACCTTCTTCCCATTTCGGTGCAATGTGAAGCGTCCGGTGACGGACGCGCACGGCATCGGGCGTGCGCACTTTATTCTGTTCATCTCTCAACGACACTCGGTCCGTGGAGGATATCACCGGTACCGCTATGCGCACTTTTCCGCGGGGAACCAGAGGATCGCGGGTACGCGGTGCGCCATCCTGCCTTTCACGAAGGTGTCGCACATACTCCCCCATCCCGTTTGCTCCACTCGCAAACGCACCCGCGGAGCGAATCTTTTGCAGAAGCCGGACGAGCGCATTATCGAGACGAAGAATTAAAATATGGCTTTTCAGGATCATTTTACCGACAAGATGGAGAAAAAAATCACGATAGTGACGCCCACGCCAAAACGTGCGGAAATGCATCAAAATAAGAAGGAAGCGCGCCGAATCCTCATGAAGACGCTCGGTAATTTCATGCTCCGAAAACACAACAAGCCGGGGCGCATATGCCCGAACGCTTCGCCAGAGAAGTACACCACTCGCCGCACACACGAACAACAAAAGAAGATCAAGGATCATGATGCAAAGAAAAAGAACATAAGCTCCATCTATACCTCAAAGCGGATAAAAGAGCCGATTTTAATATTCTCCCCGAACCGCCCGATCGCCTCATTGACAAACTCACCAACCGTTCTTTCCTGATCTTTCACAAACGGTTGCGTCATCAGCGAGAGGGCGCCGAAATGGCTTGCGAGCTTGCCGGTTATGATTTCAGCCACGATCGCGTCCGGTTTGTTCAGCTTTGCCGTCTCCTCCGCAAAACGATCTTTTTCCACACGCCGAATAGTGTCAGGAACCGCATCGGGAGTCAGATAGAGCGGATTCATCGCGGCGATGTGAAGCGCGATACTGTGAGCGAACTCACGGAAGGTAGGATTCCGTGCAACAAAATCCGTCTCGCAAAAAACTTCCACCATTGCGCCGACACGGCCGTTGGAGTGGATATAGGAATCGACAAGCCCCGCACCGGTCGCACGGCTTGCTTTTTTAATCGCGGCGCTCCCCAATTTGTGCTCAAGCCATGCAAACGCCTTCGCATGGTCACCCCCGGACTCTTCAAGCGCGCGCTTCACGTCCGAGATGCCCGCACCCGTGCGCTCCCGCAAATCCTTAATCTCCTGCGCTGAAATCATAAAAGAAATCAAAAGAATAAGAGGTCGCCCCACCCAGGACATTTCGTTCTCTTTGCTGGCTATTGAAAATTAACAAAGAAAACGCTCCTTTTTCGGAAAAGTGTCAGAAACAAACATTGAAGATCTCCCACCCGGATGAATGGCAGAGCAAGACGCGCCGTTTTTGATTACTTACCCACAACACCTTCTTTTTTCTCATCGGCTTTGCGATCCGCCTGCATCCTCAAACCCTCGCGCACCGCACCCGCAACGCGCCCCAACATATAGCGTACCGCGGGAAGGGCATCGTCATTTGCCGGAATGGGATAATCTATCAAAGTAATGTTCGTATTCGTATCCGCGAGCGCGATGACGGGAATACGCATCTTTTTCGCCTCCCGCAGTGCTGTGTCATCATGATTGGTATCAACGATGAAAACCGCATCGGGCATACGCTTGAGCGTACGCAAACCGTCAAAAAAACGCTTGAGACGGACGATCTCCTCGTCCTTACGCGTCCGTTCGCGTTTTGTATACTTTTCAAACGCGCCGCTTGCGCGATCGCGCTCCAGCGTCTCCAGATACTCAACGCGCTTCCCGATGACTTTGAAATTCGTAAGCGTCCCACCAATCCATCGCTCTGCCAGATAGGGCATGCCAAGCTCGCCCGCCATCTCCGGAATAAGCATGCGCCCGACGGGCCGTGTTCCCACGAACAGGATCATGCCGCCACGCATCGCAATAGCCTGAAGCAGTGTCAGTGCACCCTCCAATTTTTGTTTGGTTTTGATAAGATCAAGAATCGCAACGGTATTTCTCACGCCAAAAATATACGGCACCATCGCCGGACTCGTTTTTGACTTGGCGTGCCCCAAATGCACACCCGCATGCATCATCTCTTCAATTTCCGGATCAAACGGCATAGTGGGAACAGTCGCCATCCCCTGCCCAAAAACAGCTTCATTCATGCCGACAGCATACCAGAAGGCGGAAACCCTTGCAAGTGTCCCGAGAGCGCTCCGGAATGGCTTATCTGCGGAGGAATATACCAGAACTTGCCCCGCCGTTCGCTCTTTGAGGATAGCCGGGTTTATCCATGAAGATTCTCGCCCGCAAGACAAGAAGGAGTGCGCGGTGTTGCTTTTTCCCCATTTCTCGCGTATAATGGGGCTCATTATGAGAAAAGACATCCACCCGCCCTACCATGAGGTCAAGGTAAGTTGCGCCTGTGGTAATTCGTTTGCCGTAGGATCCGCATCGCCCAAGGACGAGCTCGCCATTGAAATCTGTTCGCACTGCCACCCGTTTTACACCGGCGGCTCAAAGATCGTGGATACTGCTGGCCGCGTGGAGAAGTTCCGTGCTCGCCTCACCAAAAAGAAAGCATAGCTCAACCCGCCTTGCCGACCTGTTTCCAAGAGACGCATACCATCGTGCGCATGCTTTTTTGCGAGAAATTCTTTTTAGTTTTTTTGTTTTATGGAAACCGAGCTTCACAAGCTGCAGGAGCGCAAAGACGAACTGCAGAACAAATTAAGCGACCCCGGTAACCTTAAAGACCCGGAGCATATCCGGTCGCTTTCCATTGAATTTTCACAAGTGGACAAACGAATTAAAGAACTCTTATGGCACATTGGAATCGCTCAAGAACTTGAAAAACTTGAGGAAATAATCGCCGGTCAGGACATTGAACTCCGAGAAATGGCCGAGGAAGAAAAACGAAATATTCTTACCGACTGCCGGGAACGAGCAGACCAAGAGCTCACCGCAAAAACAACCGAGGGGCCGCAAGATCTCATTATGGAAATTCGTGCAGGAGCGGGCGGAGACGAAGCCGCACTCTTCGCACGGGAGCTTTTTGGCATGTATAGTCGTTTTGCGGAACAAAACGGCTGGAAGACAACACTTCTGAATGAGTCAAAAAATGATCAGGGCGGCTACAAAGAAGTGGTCTTTGAGATCAGCGGCCGTGATGCCTACCGCAAGCTCTGTCTTGAGTCGGGCGTACACCGCGTTCAACGTATCCCCACGACGGAAAAAACCGGCCGCATCCATACCTCTACGGCGTCGGTCGCCGTACTGCCAAAGGCGCGTGAGGTCGATCTGGAAATTCGCCCGCAAGACATTAAAATCGAGTTTTTCCGCTCTTCCGGTCCCGGCGGGCAGAATGTGAACAAAGTAGAGACGGCGGTGCGGATTTATCATCTTCCCACCGGGCTTATGGTCACCTCACAGGAGTCGCGCTCCCAACAGAAAAACCGCGAGTCGGCAATGGCTCATTTGCGCTCAAAACTGCTTGACGCAAAAATTCAGGAGGAGCAGAAAAAAATTGCCACGGAGCGCAAGCAACAGATCGGCACGGGGGACCGTTCGGAAAAAATTCGCACCTATAATTTTCCGCAAGACCGCGTCACCGACCATCGGGTGAAGGAGTCGTGGCACAATATTCCTTCAATCATGGAGGGAAATATCGAGAAGATCATTGAGAAACTTGCGACGCAATAATGAGAGGATGTTATGGAGGCCGTATTAAAAGCCATGCAAGGAGATAAGGATACGGACAATCGTTCTTCACCAACGCCTGAATAACCCTCATATAAAAGAAGCATTAACTCTTTTTGATTGGGTTGGGTTTGCGAAAAAAAGGCGCGGAGATCATCATGATGCGTCCGACGAACTGCGTTTTCCAGCTCCTCGCTCAAACTATTCCAGCCGTGGATGAGTTTCTTCATGGCGATTATCCCCATATCCTAAGAACTTCGCGAAAACATTACGGCACCGCCTGATATATACCGTATACAGTGAAACAGAACCGTCATCCTCCTTCCGGATTGACGGTTTTTTATAACTCTGCCACGGAGTACGACGAGGTCTTAGAGAATCCTGTCAATATCTTTGGAGAGCGCGAGGATGCGGTTTGAATAATACCGGCAGATGGAGCGTGAACAGCTTGGGTTGCCGGAGATATAGGTCTTTGCCGCAGCAATCTCGCCAGCCGTATTTTTTGAGTCAGCTCCAGCACTAGCCAAAAAGATCGCCGCCGCGGTAAATGCATCCTCAGCACTCCATGGATTGGGAGGGTTGTGACCGGTCAGGGTAGCAACACGACCGGAAAATCTAAGCCATGTTGTAGGCAGAAACTGCGCCGCACCCATCGCGCCACCACACCCATAATCGGGCTTCCGCGAGACGGGCATGGTATCAGGATTGAGTCCCAATCCATTTGTAATCTTGAAGAATGCCGCCTTCTCCGCCTCGGCCGCGCCGCGCTTGCCAAGGTTCACATAACAGTCATACAGGTCACGTTTCCAGTTACCCGTGCCAAGATTTGTTCCCACGGTAATCGCCCCGTCCTCAAATTGCTTGCCCGTCTCCACCTCAAGCAAGGCCAGTAAAAATGCGGTCCGTATTCCCGCACGACGCGCGGCATTGTCCGCAATGCGCAAGGCATCCTCCGCGGTAATGCCGGTCTTTTCCAGATAAAAAAGCTGTGTCCGGAGCGAGGCGATATCTTTTTTCTTGGAGGTAAGCAGTTTTTGGAAAAGGTCTTCCTTGCCTTTGGTTAGGCGCAGGAGCTCTTCTTTTTGGGCTTTTTTCTGGGTAAGTGCGCGGCGCTCCACCTCCTGCAAAGCGCGCAAACCCTCTTGCTCCTCCTGTGAATCTTGTAAATCCGCCTTTTCATCCTCCAACAAAGAACGGTCATCTTTAAAAGTGCCGAGTGTCGTCTTTATGGTGGACTGAACTTTGTTGAGATTATTGACTGCGGTGAAAAAATCGGAAAGATTTCGGTGCTTCATCAGAATCGTCAACGCGTTGTCCTGATCGGCAGAATAAAGAAAAAACAAGCTTGCCCCCAGCGCTTGGCGGGAGGTTTCTATTTTTTGAGAAAGTAGGGTAATCGTCGCGCTTTTTTGCTGAATCTCTAGAACTACCTTGCGGATGACGAGCGTAAGGCGCTTGATTTCAAGCTCGTGTTGGCGCGTCTGATTTTCCAGGATCTTTTTTTCATTGGCAAGCGTATGCACCTCGCTTTGCGCCTGCTGAACGCCCACATCAAACGCCTGTGCCTGGCGTTCCAGCTCCTGAATCTGCTGTTCAATGACGCGCCGCCGGTCGCTCGTCTCATCGGCACGAACGTGCTGCGCAGGAGCGAGGAATCCCGCCAAAAGAAGGTAGAAAAAAATCGCACCCCAGCGCACCATCACTCCAACCGCCCTACCATGGTACGAAGAAGAGCTCATGCGGGTCATCGTACCACAAAAACACCACCCGGACAATCCGACCATAGCAAAAAAGCAACCCTATAGTTGCTTTTTCTTAAGAGCCTGTTCAACATCTCGCGGTACCCAGCTTGAAAATGCAGGTTTTTGAGCGAAAAACGAGTCGGAGTCCGAGGTGTAATAGTATTACGCCGAGGACGAGACGAAGTTTTGCAGCCAAAAACATAGCATTTTGAGGCAGGGGGAAGATGTTGAACAGGCTCTTAGAACCGCTCAATCCTGAAAAATCCTTTACTTTTTTTCTTCTTCGACGGGAGCCGCCTTTTCACGCTCGGCACGTTTCAGTTCTCCCTCGGTCTTCACCTCGACAAGCTCCGCGGCGGGAGCCGGCGCCACGTGCAGTGCGGCAATCTCCTCCTCGGAGCGCGGCGGCTCAACGATTGCCACGACCTCATCCGCATCGGCAAGAATACTCACGCCTGTCGGCAATTTTATATTACGGACAAGGATTCTTTCCTCAAGTTCTTTGAGCATGCCCACATCGGCGACGAGCTCATGAGGCAGGTCGGCGGGAAGCGCCTCAACTTCAAGCTCTTGCACGACTTTGACCAAAATGCCGCCAAGATTTTTGACCGCCGGGGACTCGCCAAGAAAAACCAGCGACACCATGGTGCGAAGTTTGCGATCCATCCGTACCGCATAAAAATCGGCATGAACGGGATGTCCGCGGAGCGGATCGTGCGCCACCTCGTGAATAAGCACATTATAGGGCTCGCGATCAACCGTAAGCTTCACGATAGCCGACTCCCCTGCCGCTTTATATGCCCGCAGGAACGCGTCAAACGGCACGCTGATAGAACGTGATGCTACTCCTTCGCCATAGAGCACGGCCGGCAAGATCCCCTGCCTCCGGAGGGTTGCCACCTGCTTGCCGCGCACTTCCCGTGTTGTCGCCGTGAGCTCCTGCATAATTCTCGCATCCTAGCATATTCTTCAAAAAAAGAAAAGGGAGCGCTTTAGATAATAAAAACTGTTACCCAAACAGGAGCGGTTAGATAGTAATTCCTGTTACCGTAGCCATATATGAACATGGCTACAAAACAAGAGATTTTTAAGGAAAAGTTGGGTGAGTATCTTGCGGTACGGACAAAA
>JAUYPE010000019.1 GCA_030697705.1 bacterium
TTTTGTCCGTACCGCAAGATACTCACCCAACTTTTCCTTAAAAATCTCTTGTTTTGTAGCCATGTTCATATATGGCTACGGTAACAGGAATTACTATCTAACCGCTCCTGTTTGGGTAACAGTTTTTATTATCTAAAGCGATAATTTGACGGGGGCGAGTTTGTTGGGTATAAAGGGAGTGCATGATGCTTCTTCTCGTTCTTGCAAGCGTGGGAGTGGTGAGCGCGCTCTCGCTCGTGGGCGTGTTTTTTCTCTCGGTTGGGGAGGAGTGGCTCAAGCGCGTTCTCTTTTTTTTGGTTGCGGTTGCCATTGGCGCATTGTTAGGGGACGCCTTACTTCATCTTATCCCCGAGGCGTTTGAGAGCGCGCTGGAACCCGCCTCAATTTCACTACTTATCATTGCTGGCATTATTTCTTTCTTTATTCTTGAAAAAGCCCTCCGATGGCATCACCACCACTATGAGGCGGCCGAGGATGCGGTAGCCCATGACCTGCCGGATGCCGCACCACACCACATCGGTCGTCTTGTCATCATCTCTGATGCCTTTCATAACTTTCTTGACGGGATTATCATCGCGGCAAGTTACCTGGTGAGTGTTGAGGTGGGGGTTGCTACCACCCTTGCCGTGATGCTCCATGAGCTCCCCCAGGAAATCGGTGACTTTGGAGTATTGATCTACGCCGGTTACTCGCGCAAGCGGGCACTCACATTGAATCTTCTCTCGGCACTTACTGCGTTTGCGGGTGCAGTGCTCGTTATAACCTTTCGTGCAATACCTGATGTGTTTATCGCCAGCATCCTGCCGTTTGCTGCGGGTTCATTCCTCTATATCGCGTGTTCCGACCTCGTTCCTGAACTGCACAGAAAGCGTCCGGGTAATTTCGCGTGGGAACTTATCGGCATGGGTATCGGCATCGGGGCCATGTATCTCCTTCTCTTTTTGGAATAGGACAGATTAGTGAGCCCTTCATGCTTTATATCTTTACCGGCAATGGAAAAGGGAAGACGACGGCGGCGCTCGGCTCGGCACTGCGCGCGGTGGGGGAGGGAAAGCGCGTGCTCATGATTCAGTTCATCAAAGGGCCGTGGAAGTCGGGGGAGGATTTTTTAGCAACCTCACTAGAACCGCATTTTAAATTGCTCAAAATGGGAAAGGGCTTTGTGGGTATTTTGGGTGATACCCTGCCGCGCGCAGAGCACGAGGAGGCGGCGCGCTCCGCACTGGCGTTTGCTAAAGATGAGGCGGAGTCAGGGAGGTGGGATCTGCTTATTCTTGATGAGTTGAATAACGCACTTCAGCTGGAACTTATCGCACAAGACACGGCGCTTGAAATGATTGAAGCAATACGCTCAAAAATAGAACATCTTATCATAACCGGCCGCGATGCCCTGCCCGAGCTCATGGCGCGTGCGGACTTGGTCACCGAGATGCGCGATGTGAAGCATCCGTATGAGCAGGGAGTAAAAGCAAAGCGAGGATTGGAGTACTAACGCGAGTTATTCGTATGCAGGAATGGATAATAAAAAACATCCCGATTAATCGGGATGTTTTTTATTCCTGCGGTAGGTGAAGATGAATCGTCCAGCCAGTGCGGCATAGGCAAGCATGAGCGGAATAATGACCAGTGCGTCCGTCTCAATAGAGGCGCCGGGGAGGCGTGCGAAGAGGCGAATGACACTGATAAGATAAGAGAGGATGAGCCACGCACCGACGCCAGTTGCGATGCCGAGCGGATGCCAGAAAACATCGGCAATTCCAGCGATAAACGCCGTGCCCATGGCATAGGGGACGGCGGCGAGGACAAGGAGGTTTGTAATAGGACTAATGAGCGAAATGCGTCCAAAAAGTGAAACAATGAGAGGGAGTACCATAAGCTCGGCGCCTATAGTCTCGGCAAGTATTTTTTGTCCGCCGAGGGCTACGCGATAGGGGAACGACAGTGCCGTTTGTTGGCGCCGTATTCCTAGCGTGTCCAGCGCACCGGTAATAACTATGGTGGTGCGGATACGGATGCGGTCAAGGCGTTTTTCAATATGAGGAGCGAGATAGATGAGCCCAAGAGTCGCAAGAAAAGACAATTGGAATGCCGCATCAAAACGGAGGATGAAGGGATTTTGAAAAATCATGAGAGCGCCCGCGAGAACGAGCGCATTGGTCATGCGGTAGGCGCGTCCCTCGCGTTGTGCCACAAGAACCAAAATACCCATAATTGCGGCACGGACGATTGATGCGGAAGGACCAACGGCGAGGACAAAAAGAATAATACCTCCCGCGGAGAACCAGAAGGCAGAAAAAAATGATATGCCGAGCACGAGGAGTATATCGTGCAGAATGCGCGCAACGATAGTGATGTTGTATCCCGAGAGGGCGATAATGTGCGTCGTGCCTGTTGTTTGGAAGTCAGCGATGAGTTCTCGAGGAAGTTCACTCTTCTCGCCAAGGAGGAGACCTTTTGCCAAGGCGGCATGGGGCTCCGGGAGAACGGCATCTAGGCGATTTTCAAAATTGTGGCGGAAGTAGGCGAGAGAAAGACCAAGGCGGCTTCCCTTCCTTTCCGCAATTTTTTCTACGGTAGGGAATGTCATAACGCTGAAGATATTTTGGCGCGCAAGCATAGCGCGTTGGTTAAAGGTTTCGTCCGCTTGTGGTTCATTGAGTGTTCCCCGAAGCGTGAGTTCGTCGCCCAGTGCATAGCGCGGATAGGGGCGCATGGTAACCAGCACAGTAAACCGTTCTGATGCCGCGGTGTCATTTATTTTTTCCGTACGAAGCTGGAGCATCTGCGCGCGTTGGCTGGTTTCCGGTTCGGCGATGACAACGCTGCGAAGCGAGACTGTTTTTCCATACCATTCCTGCAAATCAGGATGATTTGATTCCACGGATGAAAAGCGAAGTATGCCGCCGACGAATGCGAGGAAAAATATTCCATAGAGAAAAAGGATGCGAGACCCATGCCGTACGCCCATCGCACACGCTGTCGCCGCACCGGCGAGAGTAAGCGCAATAGGGAAGAAGTGCGGTGTGGCAAACGAGCGCACCGCAACACCAGCGATGAAGGCGAGAAGTATCCATAATAGTGCGCGTGCGGGAGTCATAGATGGAGCGTAGCACCGCTCGCCGGGTTTGCAATTAAGCCTCCGGCGTTATAGTTGAAAAGAGAAAGAAAAAAGCACCGCGCTGGCGAGGGCGGTGCCGGTTAAGAGTTTTTTAATGGTCTCGATGTGCGCGCAAGCGGATGGAGCTCTTGCTAAAGCGCTCGTGCCGTCAGGTTGGTCTCCTTGCCTTCTTGATCGCACGTCAGGAGGTAGACGGGATATTTCCAGATTTCCGCGATGTATCCGAGCGTCTCTGCGGTGAAGCGGCGGTCAAGGAATGTCGTCGCGCGGTCAAGATGCTCCAGGTAGAGAGCGTTGGCAACAATGTCACGCACGACGATACGCGGCGTGCCATAGTTCTCGCGCGGCAGGATAAGGGCTGTGAGTATCTCCTCTTCTTCGCGGCTCGTGATAACGAGATGCTCGCACTGCGGGCAACGCTTTCCCGGCGGGTGCGTGCAGGGGCGGTCGTACCTGAAGAGCTCCAGACGCTCCATGAGCTCGCGCGTGAGGTAGTTGCGCAGGAACGAAATATCATCATCCCGGCGCACCTGGAAAATCTTTTGGCGCCCGGTCAGAGACGATTCGCCTGTGGCATGAAGCGTGTCCCAGCGCTTTTCAATGTCAATGAAAATCGTATAGCCGAGGTAATATGGGTTCAAGTGCAGGCGGTTTCCCGGATTGACGACGCCGGCATTCAGCGCGGCGAATTCAATAAACTCCTCCGGATTCACTCCCTCCCAGTGGTGGAAGAGCTCCGCATGCCAATAGCTCGCCCATCCCTCATTCATAATTTTGGTGAGGAACTGTGGATAGAAGTAGTACGACTCCTCGCGAATGATCTGTAGGACGTCTTGTTGCCATGGTTCAAGTGTGGCGTAGGTAGCGAGAAACCATAGCAGATCGTGCTCCGGACGAGGCGGGATGCGTTCGCCGACGACCTCGTAGGTGACGCTTGGGGTCGGCGCGCTGAACAGGTCGTTGTAGGGCTGTGCGATGCGCTCGCGTTCCACTATCGTCCGTTTCGGATAGGGAATACGCACGGTGCCGAGGTGCGGATCAATGTGCCGGTCGAGGGCAAAACCGATATCCATCAAATGCTCAACCGTCTCCAGTCCGTAGCGGTCAATGTAGCCGTCAATGCGGAGCGCATGGGCGGCTGCGTCATTGACCATGTTCCGACTGGTCGGCGCGAAAAGCGTATTGTTCTTGAAAAAATCCACATGGCCGAACACATGAGCCGCAACGAGCAGATTGGCGATTTCCGGATTCGTATCCAAGAGGAATGCGAGTCCCGGATCATTATTCAGGACGATCTCATAGATTTTAGAAAGTCCCATCTTGCCGTACAGCCGCTGACCGTTGTAGACCTTTCCGTACGACCAGTGTCGCGCTCGCGTCGGCAGGCCGTAGGCGGCGACCTCGGTCATATAATCAAATGGCACAACCTCAAATGAGGTTGGATAAAAATCCAGTCCATGTAGTCGTGCTAACTCCTCAAGTTCTGCGACGCGATCTTCAAACATCACCGACTCCTTTGTTTGTTCAGAGGTGAGTAAGGGGCGAGTTGAACAGTATCAACGTCGCCCCTTTCTTCATTTCTCGCGTGCGAGCAGACTGCTCACATACTTCAAGAGCTCGTTGGCGCACGCGGAGCAGTATCCTTCTCGGGTAACCAGGGTCTCAACCACATCGTTGAGCTTCCGCACCTGCTCGGTGTCCGGGCTCCGCGATGAGATGGTAAGCTTGATAGTGTCGCGCCGCTCCTCAAAGAGCTGTTTCTCAATTGCGTCTTTGAGCTTCTCATGCGTTGTGTAATCAAACGCACCGCCGTGCCGTTGCGCCATGGCAACTTTGCGGAAGATCTCGTTGCGGAAGGTATCTTTGCCATGGTCGGCAACACCCACCTTATTCTCCAACGAGCGCATGAGCTTTTCGTCCGGGGGCACATCCTCTCCGGTAATGGGATCAATAAGTTTTGCCTTATCCAGATACGCTTCCACGTTATCTAGATAGTTATCAACCAGGGTTGAGGCCTCTTGTTCAAATGAGACGAAAAATGCCTTTTGGACGTCATTGCGGGCGATTTCGTCATACTCGCGGCGCGCCTCGGCGATGAGGGCGTTGTAGCGCTCGCGGTCCGCCTTTTTGAACTGGCCTTGGCTTTCAATCCCATCTTTGATCGCGCGCAGAATATCTATCGGATTGATACAGCGCGTATCGGGCTTGATGAGGGAGGAGGAGACACGGTTGATAATGAAGCGCGGTGAAATGCCGTCCATGCCCTCGCGCTCGGTGGCGTCCTGAATGAGTTTGATGTCTTTCTGGCGAAAGCCCTCGACGTCTTCACCGTCGTACAGCGTGAGTTTCTTGAGCAGAGTTAAACCGGCTGTTTTCGGTTCTTCCAAGCGCGACAGAATGGCGAAGATGGCCGCTACACGGAGCGCGTGCGGCGCCAAATGCAGTCCTTTCATATTGGTCGCGCGGAGCAATTTTTTATAAATGCGCTCCTCCTGCGAAACTTTCAGATTGTAGGGGACGCGCACCATGATCATGCGATCATGGAGTGCCTCGGACTTTTTGTCCGCCATAAACTCGTTGAACTCGGTTTCGTTCGTATGCGCAATAACGCACTCATCAGCATAAATCAACGGGAAGCGGCCGGTCTTGATATTCTTCTCCTGCGCCAGCGTGAGCAGTACATAGAGGAACCGCTCGTCGGCCTTGAGCATCTCGATGAACTCCATCAAGCCGCGATTCGCCACATTGAGCTCGCCGTCAAAGCGATAGGCGCGCGGATCTGATTCCGAGCCGTAGTCGCCAATGGTGGAGAGATCAATACTCCCCACGAGCTCCGCGATATCCTGCGATTTTGGATCGGATGGCACGAAGGTGCCGATGCCGCAGCGCTCCTTTTCGGAAAAGAAGATACGGCGCACGGGCACCTGATAGATGTCGCCCTGATATTGTTCGCGCAGAGTCACGGCGCACAATGGACACAACTCTCCTTCCACGTGGATGTTGGTTTCTTCTTGAAACTCGCCGCGCAAAGCGTGGGGGATGAGATTGAGCGGGTCTTCATGTTGCGGGCAGGCGGCAATCGCATAAACGGCTCCGTCATCCGTATGTGCGAATTCTTCCAAGCCGCGTTTGAGAAGGATGACTAACTGACTTTTTCCTGAAGACGGAGGACCATAGAGGAGGAGGATGCGCCGTCCGACATCAGAACCGAGCGCCGCCGCTTTGAAGTACTCCACCACTTTGGCGAGAGGCTCATCGATGCCGAACAGATCATTCTCAAAAAAAGCATAGTGCTCTTTGTTATTCTCAATGCGCATGCCTGCCGCATTGATCATGCGGTAAATCCGCTCGTGCGCGTGTTGCGCGAGGGTGGGCTGGTTAAGGACGAGGGAGAGATAGTCGCGGAACGTTCCTTCCCATGCGACAACGCGATGGGTCTGGAGATGCGCCTCTATCTTGTCCATAATGGAAGGCATTGGTCGCCTCGCTTTCCGTTCAAAGGTTTTTGATTTTTAAAGAGCATGCGCGTGGCATGCATTCGAGCGCCATGTCAGCGGTATCCCCGTTGTAGCATTGATGGGAGAAAAGTCAATTGCGTATCCGTGTCCCGATCCGCACCCTGTTTACTTTTATTGGGATGAGTGTATACTACGAGTGTAGATGTACGTAAAAAATTTGGGTGGTTACCAAGTGAAGTGGGTGTGATTCCCACACTGTCGCGCAACGGTATTTCTCGCACACTCGCGGGATAAGTCCGAACCTTTGTAAGCGGAGCCATGGGCTCCCCACCGCGTCCGCGTCAGGCATCTGTGACTGGTTTTTCGATCGCTTCACACGCTTATGCCTGACGCATAAGTTTTTTTGTTTTCGGTTCTTTTACAGGGGAGATAGCTCGTGCTTCACCATGCACCGTATAAAATCAGAACCGTTGAGGAGGCAAAAGGCGAGGGATACGTTCCGATGGGGCTTCATGCGCCGACCCTCAAGCCATGCCTGGGATTCATTGAAGTCATACGGGAAAAAGCGCGGTGGCTTCGCTTGCTGACGCCTGAAAGGATTGTCCTACTTGGGCCCTATCTTGATCCCTATGTTTCAGTTCTTCGTTACTCGTTCATTATCGTAGACCAAGAGAGTGATGGTGAGGATGAAGAAGAACATGCGGACAATCACTACGGCATGTGGCGCAGGGATATCACGAGGGATAATTAAAGGAGAAGAAATCGGAATGGTGTAACGTGCGGGGGAGTGGAACGCATGAGTTCCTCCCCCGCTTTTTTTTGTGCCGTGTGGGTTTTTATATCTTGACGCGGCGTGCCGTTTACGCCATGCTCAAGCCAGTACTTTTTACAGTATATAATGCACAGTATAAGCATACGAAAGGAGATCCGCTATGGCTCCTCCCTGGGAACTGCGGGGACGAGGTTTGAAAGACAGTTTGCGGCATGACGTTCGCGTAAAAGAAGCGATCAGAAAAAATCTGCGAGAACTGATTGCTGAAGAGGCGATTATCACCTCTGATGGGAATAAGAAGATTAAAATCCCTCTGCGCTTTCTTGATCAGTATCGTTTTAAGTATGGAAATGCGCAGAGTGGCGTGGGGCAGGGATCGGGCAAGCCGGGTGATGTTCTCGGGAGGCGAGGTGGAACGGGAAGCGATTCTGGGGGCGGCATGCCGGGGGACCAACCTGGCGAGCTGACCTATGAGGTTGAGTTATCATTGGACGATCTCGCACAGATGATGCTTGAGGATCTGGCGCTCCCGTGGTTGGAGGAAAAACCAGAACGGCAGATCACGACGCACCACAGCTACGAACATCGGGATATTCGTCGGTGGGGGGCGCTGGCGAATTTGGACAAGCGCCGTACCTTGTATGCAAATCTTAAACGGAACGCGGCGCGCGGAACTGCCGAAGTTGGCGACATCAAGGATGATGACTTGCGCTTTAGGGTCTGGGATGAGCATAAGGAACGGCACGCCAATGCGGCGGTGTACCTACTTATGGATCGGAGCGGTTCCATGACGGTGAACAAGAAATACATCGCAAAGAGTTTTTTCTTCTGGATGGTGCGTTTCTTGCGCTTGAAATATGCCCACGTGGAACCGGTGTTCATCGCTCACGATACCGAAGCGGCGGTGGTACCGGAAAAAGATTTCTTTGCGCTCTCCAACAGCGGCGGGACGCGCTGTTCCTCGGCGTATGCTTGTGCGCGCGAGCGTATCGCAAAGAACCATCCGAAAGAAAAATGGAACACCTACCTCTTCCATTTTTCCGATGGGGATAATCTGCCTGACGATAACGCCATGTGCAAGACGCTGGTGCAGGAGTTGTTAGTACCGTGCAATAGGGTCGGGTATGGCGAGATTCGCTACAAGGACGATGCAGGTTTTTATAACTGGGCAGGGGGAGGTGCACCCTATAAGTTTAGTACGCTTGAGCAGGCGTTAGGGGAGATCAAGCATCCTCGGTTGTTGAGTGTCGTCATCACGCATAAAGAAGAACTCTATGAAGTTCTTCAGAAATTTCTCACACCGCAGGAGAGTGTGACCGTATGAATGGGCGATCCCTAAAAGGAGGTGATAAAAAAACAACAGCAGACAATCGTATAGATTGCCTGCTGTTTTATGATAATGTCGGTGGCGGACGCGTCAGCGATTGCGTTCATTGCGGACGAAGAGCCATGTGCCTATAGTCAAGAAGACGGTAAAAAGGAGTGCGATGACGAGGAGATTCGTGAGTGGATGGTGGAGGACGGGCGCGGCTGGTCCAGGCGCGAGTCCGTAATACACACCGCGCATGAGATCTACCCCATAGGTAAGAGGTGCCATGCGTGAGAGGATGAGGAGTGGCAAGGGAAGCGAGGTGATGGGATTAAAGACGCCAGCGAGGAAAAACTGCGGGAAGATGACGAGCGGAAAAACCTGGTTTGCCCGCCGTTGGGTGCCGAGATTGGCGAGGACGAGAATGCCGAATGCGCCGCCAAGGAGGCAGACAATGATGGCAATGGGAATAAAAGCGAGCAGTTGGAGAAATGAAAGGGGTGTGCCGACGATGAGGCCGAAGACGACGACGCCGACGGCTTGCGCGAGCGAGACGAGTGTCTCACCGAGAATCTTGCCGGTAATAATAGAATAGCGCGAGACGGGCGCGATAAAAATCGCCTGGCTGAAGTCCTGCTCGCGGTCTTCCACGAGCGAGATGACGCCCGAGGCGGTTGACTGAAACAAAACCTGTGCCAGGACGCCGGTAAAAACAAAAGCAAGAAAATTAAATCCCGCCTGCTGGCCTAAATTCGCCTGCAGGGATCCGCCAAGAATCCCGATAAAGAGCATGGGGAAGATAAAGCTGATGACGATGCGCGGGCGGTCGCGCAAAAATTTCGTCACATCGCGGTAGGCGATGGTAAGGATGGCATTGAGTTCGTGTTTCATGGAAAAAATATTATGCGATACTTGCTGGTAGCGGCGTTTCTATTTCTAGAGTGCCGTCAACTTCTTCGCGTCCCACCATTTCAAGATATGCTTCTTCCAGCGATGGGCTGTGAATGGTAAGGAGTGAGAGGGGCGTGCGGATTTGCTGGATTATTTGGGGAGCACTCTGCCGACCAAGCGCTATGCGGAGGGGCGTATCGTCTTGCGTTGAGAAGTCAATCGCGAGGTGGACGAGCTCGGTGCGGAGCGCCCGCCGGTCTTTGGCGTCAAGCAAGAGATATTCTTCCACGAGATCTCCTTTTATCGTCGCGGGCGTGCCGAGAGCCCTAATGCGGCCGCGATTAATGACGCAGACGCGCTCAGCGTTTTCGGCCTCCTCCAAATAATGCGTGGTGAGAAAAATCGTCGTGTGTTCCGCGGCGCGGACATGACGCAGGTACTCCCAGAGATTCTTGCGGCTTAACGGGTCAAGGCCGGTCGTCGGTTCGTCCAAAAAAAGGATTTTCGGATGGTGCAAAAGATCGCGGATAATCTCTAGCTTCCGTCGCATGCCGCCCGAAAATGTTTTAATGGGTTTGAAAAGTTCTTTTTCAATGCCGAGCACGGTGGCAAGTTCTATAATTCTTTGCTGATAAGCGAGCGGCATCATCTTATACGCAGGTCGGAACGGATAGAGACCGTAGAGGATCGCATGGAGCCGGACATTTTCTTCCGCCGTCAAGTTCAAGTCCAAACTCGGCTGTTGGAAGACGACGCCGATGGCGCGTCGCACTGCCTTTGCCTCGCGGTCAATGTCATGTCCAGAAATAACCACGCTCCCGCTCGTTTTAGTGAGCGTGGTGGTAAGGATAGAAAGCGTCGTCGTCTTGCCCGCCCCGTTGGGTCCGAGCAGAGCGAAAAGCGCTCCCGGTTCTACGGAAAAACTAACACCGTCCACCGCGTTTATCGTGGCGTTGCGATAGCGCTTCGTAAGATTTTGCACTTCAATGGCGGCTTGCATATAGCGATAGTGTAGGGGATAGCGCTTGTTTTGTGAAGAGCGTATGACTGTGCGCGCTTGGGGGGGTTGTCATCAGCCACATTATGCTTGACTAACTTTAAGTAGTGTGCTAATACAGCAGTGCAGTTCAGATTAGTTCCTTTTTTCACTATATTCGCTACAAGCGAGAAAGGCGGTCGTCATGACGCGAGGAAGTGTCGCAGACGAAGAGTATGGTCAGTTGTGGAGACGGTTGAGTGAGGTAGCGCGTCGGGTGGATGAAGGAACCCTTCCCTTTGACGCCACGATGGACGCTTTGCAGGCTCTCATTGAGAGCAGATTCAGCCTCGCCGCTAGTTCTCTCAAAGTATACCCGGTCACGGTGTACTACGGTCTTTCCCTTGCGGACATGATTGAAGCTGGTCACTATGACTGGGTCAACGGCTCGATTACCGCCGAGCACTTCCCAATCGTAGGTGAGGGCATGGTAGATCTAAACATCAATCTCCTCCACTTCAAGCGCTTCATCCAATCCGATGAAGCGATCAAAGAAATGGACGAGATGGGGCTCCGGCCGCTGACCTTACCGGAGCTGCTCGCGTTCGGCGCGAAGTTTCCGGACATGCAGCGGGAGTTTCCTATCATCGCGTTCGGCACGGTCTGGCAGGACCGCGATGGCTTCCGGGGTGTCCCGGCACTCGGGGAGTACGATCGCGGGTGCAACCTCGGCCTCGTCTGGTTCGGGTACAGGTGGAGCGGCACCTATCGGTTTGCCGCCGTCCGCAAGTAGCTTCAACTCTTGGAGCCTCGAGTTCTTTGGTTCTTCGGATCCTTGGACTCTTGGCTCCTTGATATCTTGGCATCCTGATTTCAATCGGGATGTTTTTGTTTTCAAAAAATGTTATTATAAATGCGGATAGTAGACTGATATGCCTGCGGTCACGGCTTCAGGCGGTTGAATTCTGAAATCGCTACTCTGCAGAGTGGAAGCGGGCATGCCTTCTTCCAGCGTCAGGTAGTGGTTTCCTCAAAAATGAAGCTACTTGGTACGAACTATTGGAGGACTTTTGATGTCCCACATAAGATACAGCCCTAAAAGTATTCAAAGGGCAGTGGCGCGGATGATAGTTCGTACAAACGGTCTGGCAGTACCGCGATGGCAACCGGAATGTCCCGGCACTCAGGGAGTACGATCGCAGGTGCAACCTCAACCTCAACTGGTTCGAGTACAGGTGGAGCGGCACCTATCGGTTTGCCGCCGTCCGAAACTCGCTTTGTTCTCCTCCGCCTTTGTGCGGAGGAGTTTGTTTTTGCTGAAGACCTCTTATCCATCCGCCAAGCATCTTACCAATCTCGTTTAGCTGTTCCGAAAGCATGATATACTTCTTGGTATCAACCGCTTTGAGTTCCCACGCAATTTGTAGAAAGAACTTAAGCAGATCCAGCTTGACGCTTGCCTTGTGCAAATAAGGAAGCTTTTGTTCTTTGGATAAACGGCTTGCGACAAACAGAAGCTCTATGACATCCAAGAACAAGACATCAATTTTAACTCCGATCGTAAAACGCGATTGCTTGGGGAAACTTTTCTTAAACTCGTCCCAAAGTTTGTAGGCGGCAATAAATTTTTGGAGAATCGGCAAAACTCCTGCGGGGGGGGGGCGACTTACCAGATATATTTTTATGAAAATCCAATTGGCTCATACCTTTGATGAGGTCATTAGCGTGGAAAATATGCTTGAGGCATGGAAAGAGTTTATCAGGGGCAAGCGCAAGAAACAAGATGTGCAGGAGTTTCAACTATACCTGATGGATAATATTTTCTCACTGCATGGTGATCTCACAACCCGCATGTATCGGCATGGCGAATACCACGAGTTCCATATCTTTGATCCTAAGCCGAGAGTTATCCATAAAGCAAGCGTAAGGGATCGTCTCCTACATCATGCGATTTATCGCACCCTCTATCCATTTTTTGACAGAACATTCATTGCTGACTCATATTCGTGCAGGATTGGGAAGGGCACACATAAAGCGCTCAACCAGTTTCGTTCATTTGGATACATCGAGAGTAAGAATAATACCCGAACCTGCTGGATATTGAAGTGCGACATCAGAAAGTTTTTTGCGAATATTAACCATGCCGTGCTCACAGATATTCTCCGAGGATATATTCCCGATGCCGGCATTATGCGATTACTTGAAGAAGTCGTAGGCAGTTTTTCATCAACAAGATTAGGCGTTGGTCTTCCGCTCGGCAATCTCACCTCCCAGCTTCTCGTGAATATCTACATGAATGAGTTTGACCAATTTGCAAAACACCGACTCAAAGCAGCGCATTATATTCGCTACGCCGATGATTTTGTGATTATGTCGGAAGATCGTGGTGTGCTTGAAGAATATCTGTCACTGATTGGAGATTTTCTCCGTGACAAGCTCATGCTGGGATTACATCCAGATAAGGTTTTCATCAAAACACTCGTCTCGGGCGTTGATTTTCTCGGGTGGGTGCACTTTCCCGATCATCGCGTGTTGCGCACGAGTACGAAGAGGCGGATGATGAAACGGGTCGCCGAATCGGTACAACAGGAGACAATCGTCTCGTATTGTGGACTACTTCGGCACGGGAACGCATATCGGATTCGGCGGCAATTGCTTCTCTACTTATGGACAAGATTCTTAACCGGTTTAAATTCGGATTCCTCCTTACTCTTGCCGCGGTAACGGTTCTCGTCTGGGTTGCCATATTCCAGCTTGAGCCGTCGCGAGACAAGCTCGTCCTTGATGTATTCGATATTGGCCAAGGCGATAGCATTTTTATTCAAAGTGATTCAGGATCACAAGTCCTCATAGACGGTGGGCCGGATAGTAAGGTGTTGGCGAAGCTGGGAGAGGTCATGCCGTTCTGGGATCGTTCCATTGATCTCGTCATCCTCACGCATCCGCATGCGGATCATGTAACGGGTCTCATAGAGGTGTTGAAACGGTATGATGTTGGTGTGGTCATGGAATCGGGTGCCAACTACCCGACGCCGGAATACACCGAATGGCATCGCCTGCTTGAGCAGAAACATATTCCGGTGATTATTGCTAAAACCGGACAGCATATCCGTCTTTCGCCTCGTGCCGCGCTCGACATCCTGCTCCCAAGCCACTCATTCATCGGGGCCTCGCCGAAAAATGTTCACGACGCGATGATCGTCTCGCGCCTCACCTACGGTTCAACGACCGTGTTGCTCACTGGCGACGCCGAGAGACCGCTTGAATACCAGCTTATCGGCTCTGGCACTGACCTTCACGCGGATATTCTGAAAGTAGGCCATCACGGATCAAAAACATCTACCACCGAAGATTTCGTCCGTGCCGTGTCTCCGCGATTTGCCGTCATATCCGTGGGCAGGAAAAACCGCTACGGTCACCCGGCGCAACAAACGCTGGACACGCTTGCAAAATTTGGTATCCAAACATTCCGCACAGATCAAGATGGGGATGTGAAGTTTATGAGTAATGGGAGGGGGCTTCAAAAGATATCAGAATAATGGTAATTCGAATTGGGAGGGGAAGCCCGAGTTTCAGTACAAAATGGCGTTGTTTCCAGTGAACTCTATTAGATGGGCGGCGGTGACGGTGATTGACATTTTTTCATTTTATTGCTATACTGCTCATTGGCTATTTGAAAACATGGAAGTAACCCCCTGTATCCTCATGGAGGTGCGTCGTGCAAAGCAAACATCAGTATGGCGAAGTAAAGAAGAGTCCGGATAAAAGTACACTAGAGGTGAGAAGGGTAATAGAGGCATGGCAGAAGCGTTCCCCGTATGTCGTCACGAAGACAGTGTTCATCACTGGCGGAACTATCTTTGCGTCGCTCGCCGTATGGTGCGCGTTCACGGCATACGATGCAGAACAATTCGTCGTGTATGGTATGAGTAGTATGATTCTCTTCATGCTACGCTATGCTCTTACGCATCTCTAGGGAGGAGATATTATGGAACGCGTCAGGGTTTCGACGGAGAGTGATGAGTATGTCAGTTTACGACAAGAAGCGCTCGGCTTGTTTGCTCAATCGCGGCAAATCCTTTACATCACTACCGCATTTGTGATTGTAAGTATCGGGTGGTACGCCGTACTGACTGCTCCTCCGATAATTCCTCTCGGCGCATTCGTCTGCTTTCTTTATGCGGTGCTGGATGTTTCCGGTGTTGCGTATGTAGTGAACACCAATCAAGCGTATTGCATTGGAGGATACTTGGCGGTATTTTGGGAGTCGCATGATCCGGATGTGCGCCTCACATGGCATCGGATGAACAGACTCGGCCCGTCCGGTGGATTTCTCCCGAATGCTGCGACATTTGTCTATGCCGTTGATGTGGGAGTTGTGCTCGCGTTCTTCATCATTGGAGTTGAAGCGCGGTTGACTAGGCCTTATAGTGTGATGTTCGCTCCGGTGGTAGTCGTGGGAATAATTGAGTTTGTTGTTGCGCTAAGATTAGGGGCTTATCTGCGCAGACTGCGCGACGGGTTTGAAGTCGAGTGGCGGCGAATCAAAGAATCCCCTACGCAAATGCTACGGGTTCATGGTCGGTACGAGATCGTTACTTCGCGCATTATTGTTCCATAAGGGCACAGGATTTGCGACAGCTCATCGCAATTGAAAATCAAACGCGGCCGGGTATGGACACTAATGCTCATCCCGGCTTTTTTATTGCATTGATAAAGTAGAGCAAATAAGCATACGATAGGCCTATGTCAAGCGAGTCGCCAATTCTGAATTCTCCCTACGCGGAGCCAAGTCGTCATTTCAAATCTGATGATCGTGGCTTAACCGATGAGATAACCCCCGCTCGTAGGCCAAGCAGTTTTTATATCCCCGTTCCTCGAGCGAAAACAAAACAGCAACAGCTTGATTTGAATCTTGCCGAAGGTGCCTATGGAAGCGAGCTCCAAAAGGAAAATGAGTTCATCAATAAGGTGCGGCAGAAGATAAACGAGTGGAGAAGCGCTGGATATCCAAGTATCACCAGAATATCGCGCGAATTGTTGCATTACTGGCAGGAGGAGACGCGGCAGAATAAGCTCTTTTTCTGTCAGATTGAAGCCCTTGAGACAATTATCTACATCAACGAAGTGGCGGAAAAAACAGGAGAGGTGTGGATGGTGAATGAGTTGAAAGAGAAAAATCAGGAAGCAAATCCATGTCTCTATTGCATCGCGCTCAAAATGGCAACCGGTTCCGGCAAGACCGTGGTGATGGCGATGATCATCGCATACAATACGCTCAATAAAATCCGCTATCCGCAGGATACCCGTTTTACCGATACATTTACATTCGTGGTGGTAACACCAGGCATCACTATCCGCGATCGTCTCAATGTGCTCTTGACGAACGCCACTCACAACTATTATCTGGAACGGGATATTGTCTCCTATCAGGACTTTGAACTTCTCCACCAAGCCAATATTCTGATTGTCAATTACCACCAATTGGAGCTTCGTCAAAACCCGCGGTATCAGATCGGCTCAACGATCAAAAGTACCCACATGATCAGCGAAGCAGTGGTAAAAGAAACGCCAGCCGCCATGCTCAATAGAGTGTTTAAGCGTATCGCCGCCAAACCACGCGTACTGATTATGAACGATGAGGCACATCACTGTTACCGGGAAAAACCGACCGATGAAAAATTGAGAGGCGAAGATCGCAGAGAGGCGGATGAAAACAATAAGGCGGCTCGGGTATGGATCAGTGGTCTTGAAGCGCTGGCAAAAAAGATGACGATCAATGCGGTGATTGATCTTTCCGCAACGCCGTACTTCTTGCGCGGCTCCGGCTATCAGGAAGGAACGCTTTTCCCGTGGGTGGTGTCGGACTTCTCAAAGTCTCGCCGTAATGATCGCGCGCGGCGCGGTTGCGTTTTTGGTTTTGTTCTGTTATCCTCAAGAAAAATATGGCGCGTCAAAAAAATCAATTGTGTGAGGAGCGGACGTTTATGCTCGTCAAGCCCGACGGCGTGAAGCGCGGGCTGGTGGGGGAGTGCGTGCGAAGAATTGAACAGCGCGGATTAAAAATCATTGCGATGAAGATGGTATGGCCGACCGCCGCGCACGCGCGGGCGCATTATCCGGGCACGGATGCGTGGCTCCGCGGCATGGGCGAAAAAACGCTTGAGGGGTATGCTAAATACGGAAAAGATCCGGTTGCCGAACTCGGTACGGCCGACTCGCTTGCCATCGGGAAGATGATTGAGAACTGGCTTGCCGATTTTCTTTCTTCCGGACCGGTGGTGACAATGGTTGTTTCCGGTATCCACGCAATTGATATGGTGCGCAAAATTGTCGGAAAGACCATTCCCGCCTTTGCCGAGATGGGAACGATTCGGGGCGACTATTCAGTGGATTCGCCTGTGCTTGCCAACGACGGCAAACGAGCGATTCATAATCTGGTACACGCCTCGGGTGATCCTGATGAGGCGGCGCATGAGATCAAGCACTGGTTTACGGAGTCAGAAATCCATGCCTATCCCCGTGCCGAAGAGGATATCATGTTTTAATAAAAAGGCCTTACCTATCTCAACCAGATTGGCTTATATAAGCCAATCTGAATTAAAAAGCAACGGGTCTATTGCTTAATTACTTATCCCAAAACTTTCTCAGTAAAAATAAATAATTTCTCGTAGCATCATAGCCCATATAATTTAACTTCTCAAGAAGTTCATGGAGGACATCATCAAAGCCGATGGGATAAATCCCGCGTTGTTTTAATGCATTACAATATCGGTCTCTCTCATCTGACTTTCTGCCGAATAATTTCGGGGAGTAGACGAACCATTTTTGGAATAATTTCCCGGGAAAGCGTTTATTGAGATATGTACTTTTCTCATCCGCGAATTTGTCAAGCGCATTTTTAGTGAGCTTGTTGAACCTCTCACTTTTACTAGGTAAGCGCGGGTTAGGTGAAACGGAAACTTCAATCCAGAAATATTTCTTATCCTTGGTTGACAGTAAATCAATTTCCTTGCCGCGACCCCCTCGACTCTTAGGGACGACGATATTACTCATTATAAAGTGATTTTTAACCTCTTGGATCCAAATGCTGACTATATCTTCTGCGGGGTTGATCATAATTTATTTGTTGACTATGAGACCATTACAAAACTCATTTCACCAGTCTCTTGAGATAAAACTTGATAAACGCCATATGACAGAATCCTTGGTAGGTTCGGGTGCTTCTCTCCATAAAGCGGTCAACCCTTCGGTTGTTGTTGAGCCAGTTGAA
>JAUYPE010000024.1 GCA_030697705.1 bacterium
ATGCTTGCGAGCGAGCTCGGTGCCGACGTGGCGATTGCCAAGAAAGGCGCGCTTCTGCACGATATCGGCAAGGCGGTTGACCACGAGGTGCAAGGCACGCATGTGGAGATCGGTCGGAGAATATTACAGAAATTCGGCGTAGATAATCGTGTTGTGCAGGCAATGCAATCTCACCATGAGGAGTACCCATACGAAACGTTGGAGTCAATTATTGTCCAGACCGTGGATGCTATTTCTGCTTCACGCCCGGGCGCGCGTCGCGATAGCATTGAGAATTATCTCAAGCGCCTACAGGATCTTGAGGGAATAGCTACCTCGTTTGGCGGCGTGGAGAAGGCGTATGCCATCTCGGCAGGACGCGAGATACGCATTTTTGTCACACCAGACAAGGTCAATGACTTAGAGGCGCGCAATCTCGCCCGCGAAATAGCCGTGCGCGTGGAAAATGAGCTTAAATATCCGGGTGAGATCAAAGTCGTTGTCATCCGAGAGAACCGCGTCATTGAGTTCGCACGCTAGCACCACTCCCCTCTTTCACAATGACAGGACGGGGATACCCTTCCCTGCTTGTCATTGTGAGCCCCGTTGCGTGGCGTGGCAATCTAAAATCTTTAGCAGGTTGAGTTTTCGCCTCTTGTGCGGTATTCTTTAGGTGTAATAAATCTATAATTTACACCCCCCAAACTCCACTCCGTCATTCAGAGCGTTAGCGAAGAATCCCGTAAGAGTCCAGAAGATGTCGGGATTCCTCCATCACGGGACGCTTGCTGGCAGTCGTTGCGCTCGGAATGAATGATGAACAAAAAGGTCGGCTCTCATCAATTATTTCGCTAAGATAAACAATCCATATGAATAAAATGGGAATCGTGGACGCCGTAAGCACGAAGGTCGGCGCCACCAAGAAAATGGCGGAGGAGGCGGTGGATACCGTTTTTGAGACGATCATGCATGAGCTGGGAAAAGGAGAAGAGGTCAGCATCGCCGGTTTTGGCTCTTTTTTGGCAAAAAAACGCCCCGCGCGCATGGGCGTGAACCCGCGCACTGGAGAAAAGATTCAGATCAAGGCAACCACCACGCCAAAGTTCCGCGCTGGTAAAGCCCTCAAAATGGCCGTAAAGTAGCACTTCGTCCGGCAAATCGAGATTAGTAACATCTATTATAAATCCGCCCCTCGGCGGATTTTATTATTTTTCAATGATCTTCTCAACTACTTGTAGAAACAACGATGACACTTATTTGTTTTTAAATTACAGTATGATGGAACTCTGCCTGGTATAAATCTACTGCCATTAAAACTCCCACACCAACATTCCGTATCCATGTGGCAAGAAGTATTTTCATTCGTTTCACCATACAAATAATCTGTCACAGGCTCTTTTTTGGCAAGAAACCAATACACGACAATCAAAGAAATGGTTGTGATGAGGATAAGAAAAATTATTTTTGCTTTCATCTTTTTACTTGCTTATTCTAAGCGGGTAGGGGGAATCGAACCCCCCGCTCGACATTGGAAGTGTCGTGTATTACCACTATACTATACCCGCATGACAGTCACTAAATTTGCTGCATTACCGCATTAATCCATCCGGCAATTCTTCTATGAGAACTTTTGAGACAAAAATCAGCATCTCTTTTCCTCACAGACAGACCAACTGTTCCATAAGGCAGTTTTCCATGTTTTAACGGAGATTTATCGGTTCTCCTGTCTATGACCACTTTCCCAAACTGACTAAGCGGAAATTGTAGCTCTTCTGACCAAAAACCAATAGCTTCTCCGGGGTCCGTATCGGGATAGCCATGCACGGTTATCTGAAAATTTTTTATTGAAAATCCCATAGATTCGCGCAACCATTTTATACATAGCTTCAAGATTTTTGGGTCAGCATTTACGACTCTTATTTCTTCCGTTGCCTTTGATCCTTCTCCAAGGTAAAGCCCGATACCCAACATGAACAAATCCCTAGGGGTAAGCGTACCGACTTCAGTCATACCTTGATTTTTCATCTTTTCAATATCAGCAAATTTTACATTTTGCTTATGTAGGGCTGATTTTAGTCTTGCTGTGCCTATTCTTTCTATCACCTCTTGATTTGGTACAAATTTAATGTCGGTCAGCCAATTGCTCAAGGTACTTTTTGAGACACCAATTTTCTCCTTTATCATTCCATAGGAATAACCAGCTATTCTTAGATCTATTGCCTCTCTTCTATATGGATTCATCTACCATATTATAATAATATACACGTGAAGGTTCAATTTAGTTATCCACAATTTAATATTGAATGATCGGAGCGCCGGGAATCGCCAGCCCAAGGCTGGTCCGCCTCGGGCGGAAACCCGGTCCTCGTGTACCCTCGCCCCACGAGAAACGCCTCTCGGAGCGCCGGGAATCGAACCCGGTCCTCGTGTACCCAAAACACGCATACTGCCGGTATACTACGCTCCGTCCTTGTTTCACATGAAACACTCCCCTATCTATATTCAACTCCCATAACTGCATTTGGGATATGCCTTATTCTAGCTTTTTTTGTGATTTTATCAAGCGTAATCGCAAGAATGTCTATTTGCCACGGCTGGTCTATTCTATACTGATGTTCCAAAAGATAAATCTGACTCGTCTTTCTTAATCTATGTCCCTTTTTTCTATTCACGCTCTGTTCGGGCAAAAACGCACTCCCCTCTTGTTCTATCCTTGTCTTCACCTCAAAAAATATAATACTCCCCTTCTTTGAGGCGACAATATCAAGCTCTCCATAAGGCCGTAGAAAATTCCGTTCAACAATTTTATAGCCCTTACCAGTCAGATACGACACAGCGATCTCCTCCCCCACATCACCAAATATCCTTTTTTGAGACGGCATAGTATATATAGGACATATTTATTGATAAAGGACACATTAATAATGTCCTTAATAGGTAAACATGTCCTATATAAATAAATGTCCTTTATTATTTAAGACATGCTAAAGCGGTAAAAAACCCTTCACGGACACCGAGGCGAGAGTCGCGATAATGAGAGAAGAATCGCTCTGAATTAGCCGTATCTATGGGACTTACCTCAATAGTTTCACGTGAAACACCTTTGTTTATAAGCATTTCACGATTAATACCAGGAATATCAATATGGCACTTATTTGACTTATCGCGATCAACAAAGCTCACCCACTCCTCTTGCTCAAACTCTTTTAGTAAATAATCAAGGGTATAGGATTGACGCTTAATCCCGGGGTCGATACCAATGATCAAATCCTCTTGTTTCACGTGAAACATCCAATCTATCTATGGGCATTGCAGGGATCGAACTTCTGACCTTTCCGATGTGAACGGAGCGCTATTCCGAGAGATTGTTTTATTGCGAATAGAAAGTGGGCGGTAGAAGGATCGAACTTCTGACCTTTCCGATGTGAACGGAACGCTCTACCACTGAGCTAACCGCCCACTTTCTATTCGTTTTTTAAGAAAGAATCTCACAAAAAGCAAAAACATTTGCTTTTTGTCCACTTCGCTGAACTACGCGGGGGCAAGCCCCTACGGTTTCTGCTCCTAAGCTAAATATTCCCAGAAACAATCTATTATCAGTTCTCATCCTATACAAAAAAACAACTCGTGGCAATTATAATCATAAAACCGCCTCCTTTATACCGAGACGGTTTTATAAGGGTCAACTTAATTTGTTAATCAACTTCTCGTGCGGATACTCAAGAATATCACGCAGGAAGCGGTCAAACATCGTCCTGCGATACTTATACTCATCGGTGTCCATCATCGTATAGCTGATTGTCTTGCCCATATCCGACTCAACAAGCGCCAAAAAACGCTCTATTTTTCGCTTTGGTATATCGTCTCCCACAATAAGAAGATCCGTCCGGGAACGCTCCGTATTGAGGAATACTCCAGCGACAACAGCAAGCTTCACCTTTCCCAGCGACTTGATCTGGCTTAACAGGCGCTTATGAGACGAGGTGGAAGCTCTAATAAAGAGATCATGAAGCTCGTCTTTAATGGCAAGTGCCTCATTGAGGCCGTAAGAGGCAACTTTTTTCTTATTTTTTACGGGACGAACTCCATTCTCCAAATCCTTGAGTGGAACGAGACGTTTAATGACAACATGAAGATTGACAAGCTTGATAAGCTCCGTTCTGGCCCTGCTCGGCTGAACCTGGGTACGATTAACAATTTGTTCAACCGTAAAACGATCCTGCGGATTCTGGAGAAAGAGCCGCAACAGGCGAACCTTTGGGACCGATTCAAACAGTTTTTCAAGGAGTTGTTCCATGTTTCACGTGAAACGGACTAACAAAAAACGATATAATTTGCTATTTAATCGTCACTTTCGCTCCCGCCTCTTCCAGCTTCTTTTTCATGTCCTCCGCCTCTTCCTTTGTGATATTCTCCTTTACCACTTTCGGTGCAGCATCAACAATATCCTTTGCTTCTTTCAAGCCAAGCGTAGTAATCTCGCGAAGGGCTTTAATGACCTGTATCTTCTGCGCACCACCCTCCGTCAGCTCAACGGCAAATGAAGTTTTCTCCACTTTCTTCTCACCCTCATCACCACCTGCACCACCCGGCATGGCACCCATCATCATCGGCATAGCCACCGATACGCCAAATCGCTCCTCAACCGCCTTTACAAGCTCCGAAAGCTCAAGAACTGTCATCTTCTCAATCACCTCCAACATTTGATCTTTTGACATATTTACTTAAATATTCGCCTCCGAAGAATTGGGACACGATGTTTCACGTGGAACACTCCTTCACCGGCATTTTATCTTTATAATTCAGCGTTATGCCTTTTGGTCTCTCACTTTAGCCAGAACAATAGCTATATTCCGAATGTTCGCCTGCAATGCCCCTGCAAGCCCTCTCATAGGCCCTGCAAGCGCGCTCGCGACCTGTCCAAGAAGAATCTCACGTCCCGGTAGCTTGGCGAGAGCAACAACATCCCTCTTGGTCATAAGACGCGTACCGAGCAAACCGCTCACCACCTGGAACGTCTCGTTTTCTTTACTGAACTTCAAGAGCGTCTTGGCAGGTAACGCCTCGTCGCCGTAGCCGAATACCACTCCGATCTCACCCTCAAACTCCTTCGTCTTCACCTTTGAACCAATAGCGTCCAAAGCGCGGTCTATGAGCGTCTTACGGGCTATCTTGAACTCCGCATGGTCTTTTTTAAGCGTCCGGCGCAAGGCCTGCATCTTCGCCACCGAAATACCAGGAAAACGACCGAAAAACACCACGCGCATACGCGCAAAGGACTTCGTCATCTCCGCCACAATCTCGGCTTTTTTCTCTTTGTTTATCATAGATTTGGCACAAAAAAATCGCCCTCCTAAGCGACATGGTTGCCCCCTGATGCTACATAATGGGGCAGGGGGAGAGATTCCTCGGCCGGACTCATTTGTTTGCCGGCGGTCTTAGGAGATGTTTCAAGAGTACCTGAACGGGCGATTCGTGTCAAATTTTTGTATGAGCATACTCATCTTTATCTCAACAAATCAGGCGCAACGGCGTCGTAGTTGATAGATTCCTGCTGGAGTTTATCCTCAAGAGGATATCAGAGCTTATCCCCGCGAAAGAGGGAACGGGAATGACAGCATGGGGAATAAGCTATTTCGCAATGCCGGTTTTGCGCTCAAGGCGGGAGAGGCGCAAATGAAAATTCTGTAATTCGTGCTCCATTTGCACAACCGTACGAACTAATGGACCAAGGGTTATTTTCATGTCATGCACATCTTCTTTGACCAGACGAATATCGTCTGCCAAAAGTCTAAAGTTCTCATCTCCGTGTTTACGCAGTTCTTCCAATTCCGATTTTGTTGCTGTTTCATGAAAGCCGCGCCGGATCATCTCCGCAAGTGTTTCTATAGTGATCTTCTTAGGCATGAGTTGATTGTACTTCCACGAGTGTACAGATGTCAAAAACTACCGTAGATACTTGATTTTTGCGGTATTATGCTCATCAAGCGTGCGGGAAAAAATCGTGCGGCCGTCTAGAGTTGAAAGGTAATAGAGATACGAAGACGCAGTGGGGGAGAGGGCGGCACGGATCGCCGAAAGGCCTGGGTTAGCAATGGGACCGCGAGGGAGGCCCTTGTGGCGATAGGTATTATAGGGCGAATTGATAAAGAGATCGTCACGCGTGAGGGTATTTGTATCTTCCGCAAGGAGTCCCGCCTGCCGTTTTGCATACAGTACCGTTGCATCAACCTGCAGGGGAATACCAAGCTCCAGACGCTTCAGAAGAATACCTGCTACTAATGCGCGATCATCTGGAACGGCAACTTCTTCCTCTATGAGCGAGGTGAGAGTAATAATCTCAAAAAGCGAGCGTTTTTCGCCATTCGTCTCGTTTTTGCTACGAAAGTCCGCCCCAATCTTACGGTCAAAATTCTCAAGCATTTTTTGCACAATATCGCGCGGATTTGCCGGCGTATGGATGCGGTAGGTATCAGGAAAAAGATATCCTTCAAGACCAGCACCGGACGGAATCTCGGCAAGAAAGGAAAAGTCCGGCGTAAACGAATGCGCACCGTTCACGACCACCCCTTTGAACGCCTTAATACTCACGATATGACGCTCCTCAAGATACCGCGCGATGTCATCCAACGACCATCCTTCGGGAATAGTAATCGTCTCCTCATTTGCGGAACCTTTAATCAGTGCGCGAGTGATGGCGGGAATTGTCGCATTATCAAACGAATAAGAGCCCGGCTTGAGAGAAGACGCCTCGCCACGGAGCGAGACATAGGTCACAAAAGCCCATTTTGACTGGATAAACCCAGCGTCCCGCAATGCGGCGCCTATTTTTCGCGAGCCGAGACCGGGAGCTATTTCTATTATCCACGGTCCAGTACGAGCAGGGTGGGGGAGATAGATCTCGTACCTAAACCACAAAAAACCGACGAGCGAACAAATAGCAAGCACACCGATGCTATTCCGCCACGGGTATCTTTTGGCATGCGCCCAAAGATTATTTAAATCAACGAATGCCACACGATCGTGTGCTATTTGTTGATTTATTTTTTTGTCTTCATTATTTTCTGTCATGACCAAAAATTATACTGATTTCTGATAAAGAAATACGCCGTCCCGTTCGGCGGTCGGCTTCCATTCGGGAATTGCAAAGGCGTTGGAGATCACGCGCGCACCGGGCTTGAGTTCGCGCATAAGCTTTTCACGCAGGGCCGTTATAGTACTCGGCCATAAATAAAGAAAGACCACATCGGCATCGGAGAGGGGATAGGTGTGGAGGTTTTGTC
Organism: bacterium; assembly: GCA_030697705.1. Classification (GTDB taxonomy): domain Bacteria; phylum Patescibacteriota; class Minisyncoccia; order Sungbacterales; family HO2-52-23; genus JAUYPE01. The sequence goes on from JAUYPE010000024.1 coordinate 7,263, forward strand.
GGACGAAGCTTACTTTATCGCCAAGCCCCATCCACTGCGCACGAAGACGCGAGAACCACACTAAAAAAGGATTAAACTCAACGCCAATCCCCACCGCGCCTCGCCGTGCCGCGGCGAATAATACCGCACCGTTTCCCGAACCGAGATCGCACACCCGATCGCCCTTTTTTATGTCCGCAAGCTCAATCATTGCGGCTATTCGTTTTGGTTTAGAGGGTACAAACGGCGCGCCTTTGAGCTGACCCACGATCATACTGAAAAAAATAAACCCCGCCACAGCGCACGCGACGAGTACAAGAAGACCGGAGAAGAGAAGGGCAAGGACGAGTAGCATAAAACTCTTCAGCAATAGAACAATGACTACGATGGATGACACGGGGGCACTAGGATTCGAACCTAGAAATCTTCTTTTGGAGAGAAGCGGTTTGCCGTTGAGCCTATGCCCCCCATTTCCCATCATTATGAGCGTAGCGAAAGATCCCGTATGACTTCAGTGTCCTCAATGCTAACCGGATTCCTCGCGGACGCTCGGAATGACGGAATAAACAAAATGACAGGATAAGAAATGACCCGAATAGAGCCGGAAATACTAGGTCTTTTTAGCTTCTTTGTGCGGGGTGTGGGCGAGGCACCAGCGGCAATGCTTAGAGAGCGCGATTTTTCGCTCCACGCGGCGGACATTTTTGCGCGTCCAGTAATTGAAGCGCTTGCACTTCGTACATTGGAGGCGGATAAGGTTTGGTTGGGGCATGATAGATTTTTATTATATTATTTTATCCGGAGCCGGAGGTGAGAATCGGACTCACGACCTCTTTCTTACCAAGAAAGCGTTCTACCACTGAACTACTCCGGCAGATAATGCGCGTTCTTTATCTTTCCTGAGCTCGCTTTTAAGAAATATCTTTAGGACTTACGCGTCTGATCGTCTATCCCTCGTGTCATCCCCGCGAAAGCGGGGATCTAGAGTTCGTGGATTCCCGCCTGCGCGGGAATGACAGCCAAACGCGTAAGTCCTCATCTTTAAGGAAGCGAGTCCGCGAAACGCAAAGACATTTTCGTTTCGCTCATTGAACTACTCGGGCGGATTGCCGATGGGAGAAGGCGTGCTCCCGAGAGGATTTGAACCTCTATGTCCGTAAGGACATGGCGCCCTAAACGCCACGCGTATGCCAATTCCGCCACGGGAGCGTCCAGCGCAAACGCCTTGTTCTACTTTACCCCAAGTCTGTCAGAAAAAGCAACCACCCGCCGAGAGAAGCGGGTGGCCGTTAAGTAAGCACGATGAGGCGCGCGGCGTAACTTTTTTGAACTCGAACGACTATACCAATTCTCTCGCGATGAGTTTATAGGTAATCGGACCGCCGCCGCCCAACGGATCCATGGTGCATGCGTCCGGACCGAAGAAGCCGCAGATAATCCGCACAATCCCCCACGCCCCCAGCATAAGCGCCATGCCAATAATTCCCCAGAGAATAACCGTCTTCGCCTTCCCCGCTCTATCCGCATTTCCTCCATTAATCACATAAGCAATAATACCCCACATGAAGACGACGGTGGCGAGAATGAACAATAGTGTGATGATCGGCTTCAGGATCTCGTTCTGTATCTTGGCGATAAGCTCGCTGAACGAGAGAGCCGCCGTGAGGGGAACGGCGAACGAGGCGCCTCTGTGAAGGGAGAGTAGCGAATTCTTAGTCATAGATATATCGCACCTACCGGAGAGGTCTAGAACGCGGTGGGAATAGTAGTCGTGTCTCCTCCAATGAAATAGGTAATGACGACTCGTGCAAGCGCCCAGGCGCCGATTGTTACCGCCATGCCGATAATGCCGTAGAGGATATAGTTCTTCGCCTTGTCTTTGCCCTCGGGTGAGACGATATACATTATGACGCCCCAAATGAACACGACACTCTCAATAATGAAGAGAATTGTGACGATGGTATTGAGCGTAGTAATAATTCTTGCGAGAATGCTCGTAACATTGTTGCTGGTCTGGCTCTGTGCCGCCGCGCCAAGGGGCAGGGCAAGAGCCACCAACATAACCGGGTAGTAACGGGCGAGACGGCTTATTTTTTGTTTAAGATAGTTCATAAAAACTAAAGATTGATTAATATGACTCACGCATTTACTCCTATGTCGTCATTCCGAGCGTCAGCGAGGAATCCCGTTAATTTATGGGATCCTTCCCTCACGGGACGCCTACTGGCAGTCACTTCGTTCAGGATGACGGATGAAACACGCGGGTCGTAATGGATAAAAACAGAACATGTTCTTGACTTTCACTTCGGGTTCGATTCTAACTTCTTCGACCTTTATCGCGGCGCTCTTTTATTTTAAATGCGCCGCCCTCCTGAATGACTTTCTTAAATTATAATCCCGAAAGAAATTGTTGGAGTGCGCCGGCAATCGTCGCGGATGCGGCAATGATCACAATACCCAAGACGACATACCCGAGCATTTTGCGCGCCGCCTGTATCCCAGCAGAGTTACCCTGCGCCGCCGCTAAAATCATTTTAAACCCCGCCCAAATAATGGCGATAACGCCGACTGTCAGGGCAAGGGGAATGATTTTCGCCAATACATACGCGAGTAGATCCGGGAAATCTTTGGCTTTTAGTGGATTGTCAAAAGTAACTGGACTTGGGGTTTGGGCCCAAGCACTCCGACACCACAAAAGCAGTATACCAGAAAAGAGAATGAAGGGCAAGAGAGCTGTTTTTTTGTACAATAGACCGTATTTCATGGAGAAAATCTATGCCGCACTAACTTAATTTTGAACCTCTCCTCCTTGCTGTCATTCCCGTCCCCCACTTTCGTGGAGGATAAACTCCAGCGGGAATCTAGGAGGATATTGATCGAAAGAAGGTGGATTCCCACTTTCGCGGGAATGACAGAAGTTGAGTACTACGGCGTGCAACTTCCCGAAAGGATTGCCCGCTCGCTTTCGGCGACATCGGGGACATACCTGCGCGTTGCGTTATAGCCCGTATTCGGCCGCGTATGCTCATTATTATCAAATTCACACTGCCAGCGCAACGATCCCGGACAGTTCTCGCTTGGCTGATTTGCAACCGGTCCACCATTATACGCCGCGGTGGCGAGGTCATAATTGCCGTACTTTCGGAAGAGTGCTCCGTAGTGCTCGGAACCAACGCTTATATTGTTTTGCGGATTTTTCAACCACCCTTGAACCATGCCTTGATTTGCCACCACACCCATGCCCTTAGCATTAGTTGCGCAACCGGGAATAGAACTTTTGCGAATACCACATGCAACACTTGGCAATAACTGTATGAGTCCCGTATCCCCGTCGCCACCAACAAAATTAGGATTGCCGCCCGACTCCCGTGTGATAATCGCCTGCAATCGAGCTAGAGAAAAACCGTTCTTTTGTGCCGCCGCCTGCAAATCGTTTTTGTAAACTCCTAGCGCCCCTTTTGTGCAAGCATCACTGCCACTATAACTCCGAAAGCTTGAACCCTCAACTTTTGACTGATAGACCGCGCGAATCTGCGCCTGAACAGCAGGGTCACAAACATCCACGCCATCAACAAATTTGGAACTCTCTCCCGCACTGCACTGCAGGTCCGGCGGGGGATCAATGTGAATCTCCGGGGGAATGACAATTATCCTTTCCCCGCCGGGCGGAGGAGTAATATGACACTCCACCGTATTCCACGGTCTGAAGAACTGGGGATCAGGGGAATCTGTGGCAATGCGCGCACCCGCTACCTTCAGTATAGTATCAATGATGAGCCATGCCAATAAGAGGATGACGATTCCTTTGAGGGTGGTGGTGATGGCGGCTTTTCCTTTTTCATACTGGCTGGGGTTGGCGGTAAGCCCTGCTGAAAGCATGAGGATGCCTCCCCAGGCGAGGTAGAGAGCGGCGAAGAAGGGGATGAGATAGGTATAGGTGAACCTGAGGAGGTTCTGGATGAGCAGGATAAAGTCACAGGTGTTGCAAGGGGAGGTGAGGACGCCGTTCATATTGATACTGCACTCGGGAAGAATCCCCGCGGCAAAGAGGGGAACCGGGAGGAGCATGGTGAGAAAAATGGCAACTACAAAAATACTCTTAACCCCCCGTTTGTCATTCCCGTCCCCCACTTTCGTGGAGGATAAACTCCAGCGGGAATCTAGGGTTGAAATGGAAAAGACAATAGATTCCCGCCTGCGCGGGAATGACAGATACCAGAGCGTATCCCGACTTGTATCAGAACGGAATGACAGAAAAAAATTCCGTAATAATCTCATAATGAACAAGAGCAACTAGAGACACTCCTCTTACTGCGGGGCGGAAAAAAGATTCATTATTTGCTGGCGCGCGCGGCCGAGCGCCTCGTTGGGAGAGATGGTCTTGGCAAGTATCCCATCAATCATGGTTTCAAAAATACGAGCGACGGCAGTGTCGTTGGGAATAGGCCAATTCTTTGCCGTCAGAGCGGCGCGATAAAATACATCTCGCACTGCATCGTCCGAAGCGGAACCGCTGTGAGGTCCCGCGGCGATCACATCGCGCCGGAGTGGTGCACGACCGGAGTCCTTTGCATACAAAGCGGCACCATCGCGCGAAGTGAGATAGGCAAGGAACTCCCATGTGGCACCAACGGCATGAGACGCTTTTGAAACGACAGGAAAGGAGAATGAGCCGTAGGTCAACGGTGTTGCCGCATCGGAAAATTGAGGAAATTGAGCCACACCCAGATTGAGGTGCGGATTTTTCCCGTAGAGACGGGAAATGTCGCTTGCATAGCCGATTGCCATCGCGGCGCGCTCCTCGGCAAACGCATCAAGCGAATTGCCCTTGAGGGCGTTCCATGAATAATTTTGCGCGGAGCGATCGGCAAAAGAGGTGTAAAACGACAACGCCTCACCCGCGCTATTGCCGAGTCCGACGGCATTCGTACCGCGCCGCACAATCGGATCGCCTTTTTGCAAAATAAGCGCGCTCAAGATGTCCGCGGCGCGGTCAGTATTTACTCCCGTACCCATCGCCAAGCCCGTAGCAAGAATATCTCCGACGGGCGTTACCCGCGCTAACCGACGATTAAGAATGGTAACGGCATCCCATGTTTTTGGCGGCTCGGCGACGCCAGCGGCATTAAATTTATCGCGGTTATAAAAAAGAGCGAGCGTGTCTACCGATAAAGGCGCGCCGATAATCTCACCCTTGGGCGTAACAAGATTATCGCTTGCAATCTCAGCAAAAGATGCAACGATATCTTTTGCCGCAAGAAGCGGAGAATCTGCCGGAAGAAGGGCTATTTTATCCAGCTGGCGGGCGATCCACGCATCGCGGATAACGAAAATATCCGGTCCCCGCCCTGTGGCGAGCGCATTGACGAGTATATTTTCGTAGCCCTCCTCCTGTATCGCGCGGTAGATGATGGTAACATTCTGATGCAGTTGGCGATACGCCTCAAAAACACTCTGCCACTCCTGCCCATGGTCGCCGATATCCCACAGGGTAAGGGTGACGGGCGGCGGAGTGGGTACAGCGCGTCCGGGACCGAGAATAATCAAAGTGACCGAGAGAACTAATAGAGCCGCGAGACCGGCAATGATGTAAATCTTCGTCTTATTCATGGATAGTGGGGGAAGATGTAAGCAGGTTATTTTGTGAATTTGAAGGTAGAAAGAATTTGATCAAAATTTTCTATATCTTTCAAATTATCCACATTATCTGAAAAAACAAAGTAATTATCTTCACCTACGCTTGTTTCTCTTAAAATAAGGGCTTGAATATAATATGCCCCGTTTTCTTTATAGATAGTTTTATTAATAGCACCACTTTCTATATTAGACTCCTCATTCTTGATGACCTCATAATTCTCGTTCCCCTCCAAACCAATCGGCTTGGGTTTTATGAAAATATTCAATCCAACAGTGCCTCGAAACAATCTAACATCAGGAATATCTAGTAATCTATGTTTGGGATTTAGTTTAATAACCCAGTCCCTCGGATACCCCACCTCAAACCCATATTGCTCATTCCGGTAGGTCTTCCAGTCAGCGGGAATGGCTGATTGCGGCGTGGGTTTTCCATTTGAAGCCGGGGATGGACATGCCGCAAATTCGCACGTCGGTCCCTCGCGGGAGACAGAGCTTCCATCGGGACACTCTTTTGCTTCCTGCGCACAGACGACTCCTCCGGGGGGAGGGGAGAGCGTTTCTTTCTTTCCGGAGGAGTAGGGAGCGGGAGCGGTACCATCGTATTTCAACTCCTTAATTTGCCAATAGGCATAACTGCCAAAAATAACAACTACGAGAATAATGAAGGCGATGAGAGGGGTGGCGAAGCCTTTGTGATTCATAGGTTTGATCAGTTTAGGAGTTACGCGATTGCCCCTATGTCGTCATTCCGAGTGTAACGACTGTCAGTAGACGTCCCGTGAGGGGGGAATCCCGTGAGGTTTCAGTATACCGAAACCGTTCGGGATCCTTCGCTACGCTCTGGATGACGGAATTATTTTTTGAGATTAGCATTCATCACTATTTGCCGGGAACGGTGATGTCCCAATGATTCTCCTCACGGGCGAAAATCGCACCATCGGGCGCGCGCCACTGCGCCGCACCGTCACTCCGGACACCGATATTCGTATAATTTCTTTTAATATAATCGTCAAGCTTTCCCGAAGGGCGGACATCCACCTTATATCCCGTGCTATGACTTACCTCGCCCGCCGCGTGCCCACCCTCGGTTCCACCCGTCACCAGAATGTCGCATCCACAGTCATTTTTTAACTGAATAACGCGATTAAGTGTCGCTGATCGCATTCCGGCGATATTCGTGCATCCGCGAGCAGTGATACCTGCCGGACAGACGGCGTTGTTAACATTTATACCCGCCCGTTGGAGCTGTGCCCGCCCCTCGGTCTCAGAGAGGGAAGATAATCCACCCGGCGTCCCATCGCCCGGCACCCCCCCTGTTCCCGGCGCGGGAGTGGGAGGCGGAATAATATTCGCCGTATTGGGAATAACGACGTTGGGAGCGCGTGGCGCATGACACTCCACCGTATTCCACGGTCTGAAGAACTGGGGATCGGGGGAGTCGGTAGCAATACGCGCACCTGCTACTTTCAGTATAGTATCAATGATGAGCCATGCCAATAAGAGAATAAGTATTCCTTTGAGGGTAGTGGCGATGGCGGCTTTTCCTCTTTGATACTGACTTGGGTTGGCGGTGAGCCCCGCTGAAAGCATGAGGATACCTCCCCATGCGAGATAGAGAGCGGCGAAGAAGGGGATAAGATAGGTATAGGTGAACTTGAGGAGGTTCTGAATGAGCAGGATAAAGTCGCAGGCGTTGCAGGGGGAGGTGAGGACGCTTACACCACCCTCTTGCGTGATAAAACTGCATCTGGGCAAAATCTGAAAACCCTCCGTACTTTGAGCAAGCGCGGAAGCAGGGAGTACGGCAAAGACAAGGAAAGAAAAAACAAGGGAAAATGCGAGTTTCATGGCCGCCGCAGAATTATTCCGTAGTGGTGTGATCCCACCTCGCAGGCGCGCTCAAACGAGAAACCCGCCTCCTTGGCAAGGCGCGTCACCTCATCTTGGGGCATACGCAGGTGCATGGGAGGTCCCAAATCAACGCTGTGCAGGCGCCGCGGGGCATCGGGATGGCGATGACTGCCCTGACTGCCGTGATGCGACGGCATCGGCGGTAGTTGATAAGTGCCCTCCGATTCCCATTCTATGATTACCAAGTGCCCGCCGTTGGCAAGAACCCTGAACGCCTCCCGCAGAAGCGTGAGTTTTTCCTCCGCCTGGAAGAGGATCGCGGACATGAAAACCCAGTCCAACAACTTGTCTTTTAGGGTAGAACCGCCCTCGCGGTCAAGGTCAGACCAAATAACATTAACATTCAGCAGGTGTTCCGTCTTTGCCTTAGCGCGGATAATCTCAAGCGCCGACTTCTGGATATCAATGGCGTAGACCACACCCTCGCTCCCCACGGCGCGGGCGAGAGGAATCGTAAAATAGCCGTGGCCAGCACCGAAGTCCGCTATCCGACTTCCCGGCACAATGCGCAAATTCTCAATCGCGCGACGCGGATTGATAAATGCGTCTGATTCAGAGATAAACGGCTTCTTGTTGGCGGTGGATGATTCCATACGGCAAAAATATCTTTATAACAGCAGTATACACTATTCAAAAACGAATCTCCACCGACAAACTACTCCGAAATAAGATGGCTGGAGATATCGCCGTGATGAGGATTGGGGATGTGGATTTTCAACTCGTCCTTTGACATAAACAAATGACGACCGCCTGAATAGGGGCCGTCAAATCCCAGTCGGCGGAATTTTTGAACGAGTTTTCTCCATGAGAGATTCTTAGGCATTGGTAAGGAGCTTGCGGCGATCCACTCGAATCCGTAAGCCAGGAATTCTTTCCCGATCGCGTACTTTCAACACGAGCCACTCTTCAAGAACCTCCTGCAACTCCCTGCGGCACGCCTCAAGATTTTTCCCACTTGCCCACACGCCTGGTACCCCCAAAATCTCGCCAAAATAACTGCCATCTTTGAGGAGTTTATAGTGGGCGTCTTTTAATTTTTTTGCCAGATATTCGGTTAACATACCAAGAGCGTATCAGCAAAACAGCAAATGACGGCTTCCCTTTACAGCGTTGTGATGGAGGCGATGGTGTCGCCCGGCTCAAGTTTCATAATGCGCACGCCCTGCGTCGTACGGCCAAGCGAGGGGACCGCACCAAGCTCGGTATGAATGACGACACCATGACGCGAGAAGGCGATGAGTTCACTCGCCTCACCATCAATAATATGCCCGCTGACCACCTTGCCGGTTTTTGGCGTAATCTTTGCCGTTTTTATGCCCGAACCTCCACGGCGCTGTTTTTTGTATTGTTTAAGCATCGTTTTTTTGCCAAAACCATGCTCCATGATGACGAGGAGTTTTTCATCGCCCGAAGTCCCTGGATTATCTCCTGATTTTGCGCGAATAACATCCATCCCCACCACTTCGTCGTCTTTTTTTAATTTCAGCGCATGCACGCCAGCCGCCGTCCGCCCCATCGGACGGACATCGCGCTCGGGGAAGCGCACCGCCTGCCCCGCCGCAGTCAGCACGATAAGCTCACTTTTGCCGTCAGTGAGTTTAGCAAAACGAAGCTCATCCGCACCTTTGAGTGTGACGGCGATAAGCCCGCTCCTTCGTACCGCCTCAAACTCGCTCGCCTCAACTTTCTTGATCGTACCGTCTTTGGTGAGCATAACGACATATCCCTTCTCTCCTTGCTCTTTTTTTCCTTTGGCCGCAACACGGTATTCTTTGCCCACCGCGAGGATAGAGGTTATCTTCTCTCCGGCGCCGAGCGAGAGGAAATTCACCACCGCCTTGCCTTTTGCGGTACGGCTTCCCTCCGGAATCTCATACGCGGGAATCTGAAAAACTTTACCTAAATTCGTGAAAAATAAGAGTGAAGCGTGCGTTGAGCAGGTAAGGAGCCGCTCAACGACATCCTCTTCTTTCGTCTCCATGCCAATTAATCCCTTGCCGCCGCGCTTCTGGACGCGATAACTGTCCGGCTTAATGCGTTTAATGTACCCCCCGCGCGTCGCAACCACCACCACCTCCTCCTCCGCGACTAAGTCCTCATCGGAAAACTCCCTCGGACTTGAGCGCACTACTCGCGTTCGCCGCTCGTCGCCGTATTTTTGTTTGAGTTCTACGAGTTCTGTTTTGACCGTGTCGCGAATTTTTTTTGCGTCACCCAACAGCGCTTTCAAATCTTTTGCGAGCTTGAGCTTCTCCGCCAGTTCATCCTCAATGCGCGCCCGTTCAAGCCCCGCAAGCGTCTGCAGGCGCATCTCCAGAATAGCGGTCGCTTGTAAATCTGAAAGGGTGAATTTTTTAATAAGCGCGGTGTGCGCCTCTTCTTTGTCCTTTGACCGACGGATCGTCGTGATAACCGCGTCAATATGGTCAAGCGCCTCTTTCAAACCCTCCAGGATATGAATGCGCTCTTCAGTTCTAGCAAGATCAAAGCGCGTGCGGCGCGTAATAACCTCGTGGCGGTGCTTTAAAAACTCCTCCAGCACGTTTTTGAGCGAGAGCACGACGGGCTGGATGCCGTCCACGAGGGCAAGCATGTTGAGGTGAAAACTCTTCTCTAAATCAGTGTGCTTGTAGAGGTTATTAAGCACTTTTTGCGGCTGTGCGTCGGCTTTCAGTTCAATGACGATGCGCAGACCGTCCTTGTCCGACTCGTCGCGCATGTCGCGGATGCCCTCTATTTTTTTCTCCGTTACGAGCGCCGCCATCTTCTCAATCATCTCGGATTTATTCACCTGATACGGAATCTCGGTAATGATAATAACTTCGCCGCGCACCCCTTCCTCAATTTCCGCCTTCCCGCGGGCGAGAATAGCCCCTTTTCCCGAGGCATAGCACTCCCGAATCGCTTTTTCATCATAAATAATCCCGCCGGTGGGAAAGTCGGGTCCTTTTACAAATTGCATGAGATCTTCGTTTGCCGAGTGCGGATGATCCGCCAAGTGGATGAGCGCATCGGCAACCTCACCAAGATTATGCGGAGGAATGCTCGTCGCCATACCAACGGCGATGCCAAGCGTGCCGTTGAGCAATAAGTTCGGTAGGCGCGCGGGCAAGACCACCGGCTCCTGCACCGTCCCGTCAAAATTATCCCGAAAGTCAACCGTTTCTTTATCAATATCGGCAAGCAGCTCTGCGGCAATGGGTGCCAACCGCGCTTCGGTATAGCGGTAGGCGGCAGCAGAATCCCCATCGATAGAGTTATGGACGAAGATTCCCGCGGCAAGCGCGAAATTATGCGTCCCCTCAATAGTGAGATCATAGACATCCTCACATTCGGTGAGTCGTTCTACTTGTGTTACCTTGTGATTGTGTTTGAGTTCCTGCAGAACTGATTCGGTGCGATTTTGAAAATATTTTTGCAAACCCGTTTCCCACCGCGTTGCCGCACCGTAAGGATACACCACAGGTCGCGCCACTTCATATGATGCCTCATTCAGGTCTCTGGCGTGCAGGAGTACCTCCTTGCAAATTGCGAGAAACTTTTTCTTACCCGTTATGTTATGGGTATGGTTTTTGTTGCCTTTGATAATTTTCTCGTGCATAAAAGCGCGGTATGTCTCATCTTTCCACATTCTCTTCAGTGTTTTTGTCGCACGAAGACTGAGTTCTTGCCGCTTTTCAGGGTGCTCTTTGATATACTGCTTGTTGACCTTGCTTAAAAAGATGCTCATGGCCGCACGATAGGTTGGGTCTTTCCAATTTTCTCTATTTCTCTTTGCGATGCGCTCGGCATACGCTCTGCGTACCGAGGATTGCGACCAATAGGCCGTTCGCCCTGCGGCAAGTCTTTTGCGATACTCGGGATCTCTGTGCTGTTCCGCCACACGCTCATAATGAACCTTCCAATGTTCGTCCCAATGGAGCCGAATGATGTTTGTTGGATTATTATTTTGTTTGCGGAAATCCTTGTGGTGGCGAACTCTGCCGGCGCTTTTTTGATAGACCGTATGCGTAAGGTTGTAGTTGTCCGCAAGATGATGGGCGGGCACCCATTCGTTTGTTTTCGGTTGATGGATAAGCATATATCCTTCCCGATCTAACCGATCATTTTTCTCTGATAATCGCTGGTAGAGCGGCATAAGTGAATCACCGGAGACGAGCTGGCGCGCTTCTTTATATAAGCCCTCTCGCGTCATAAAGAGATGGTTCGGAGTACAACGAATCTGCTTTCCGTTATCCAAAGTTACCCGAACCAGTTCGGCGCTTTTTCGCGTGAGTCGGGGATGTTTTACCTCCGCGATTGAAACAAGCCCCTTACTGTTTATCGTATAAGTGAAGTTCTGCACTCCCCCCTCATGTTCTTTTACCAGATCCTCAAAGCTCAATCCTCTGCCGTCGGTTAGTTGTACTCGCGTATCTTTCGTAAAACAGCCAAAATTACCTTGACCGTCCACGAGCGGGTAGCGCAACGAGAAGGATTGCGCCATACGCACCATGGACTCGTATGCCGCCGAGTCGCCGTGGGGATGGTACTGACCGAGCACATAACCGACTACTTTTGCCGATTTTTGATATTTCGCGTTGGGACGCAATCCCATCTCGTGCATGGAATAGAGAATACGGCGATGCACTGGTTTTAATCCATCGCGCACATCGGGTAATGCGCGCGCGACAATAACGGACATCGCGTAGTCCAAGTACGAGTCCCGCATCTCGTGCGTAATCTCCCGTGCCTCTATTTTACCGATATCCGCCATAAATTTTCAGGTAATTACTCGCCCTCCGTCGTGCGGATAAGATGCTCGTAGGCATAGTTCCGTATGGAGAGAACGGCGTACAACACTACATCATGACCCCACAAAAGAATCTCTCTCCCGATTGTCTTAAGCCGATCCACAATGCCGCCTTGTACCAACATGCCCGCAACCTGCCCGGCGATTCCCTGCGCATAACCGAACGCTCCGGATATCTTCCCGCGTACTCCGTCAAAAGACAAGAGCGAGCCGGACGCCGAAGACTCTTCGGTATCGGTCGCATGCGGAAGGAGGTTGACAATGCCCTTGAACGATTCGCTCAAACTCGCCACCGGCGCGGGAAGATTCTCGGCGGGTATAGGCGACGGGACGGCCTGCTCCGGTTGTGGTACTCCCACACTATTTTCAACAATCGCACTTTCGGAAACAATAACAGGGGAGAAGTTCGCGCGTCCAAGCGTCGCGGAGACACTCACACTCCAGAAAACAAAAACGGCGATTGCCGAGCATATGATTGCGCCCGCGGCAAGCGCCACACGCGTCCGGTCGTGAAGCGCGCGTATACGGTCAATGGCTGATAAGGGAGCAGTAGGGGACATGGATGTAAACTTTCTTACTTAAGGATTCACACGCCTCTTTTCTTCTGACACCTACACCCCGTCATTCCGAGTGGAATGACTGCCAATAGGCGTCCCGTGAGGGAGGAGTCCCGTCAACATGCGGTATGCTGAAATCGTGCGGGATTCTTCGTCCGCCCTGGGCGCCACGCCCGCCGGCGGGCGGGGACTCTGAATGACGGAATAAGGATTCGGATGGGTAAGTTCTACTTGTATAATTTAAGCGCTAGCGAGCACGATCACATGCGTCTTACTTTCATCATCCTTTAGATCTTTTTTCTTGATAACGAGCTTCTCCTGCGGTTCTGCTTTACTCGCGCCCATCTCTTTTAAAAATCGTTCCACGCTCTCCAAAGGCGGCGTCAACCCCGGAAGTTTATAGTGCATGGGAATAACGATGCGCGGCTCCACCTGTTTAACAACGCGCGCTGCCTGCTCGGCGTCAATCGTGTATACGCCGCCAACGGGAATCATCAAAATATCAGCCTCGCCTATCGCCTCCAGCGTCTCATCCCGTAGTACCCCTTCGCCAAAGTCGCCCAGATGAACAATGTGAATATCCTCAACAACAAGCATATAAATGGTATTGAGTCCACGCTCGGCACCGCGTACCGCGTCGTGATATGTTTCGATTCCTACAACATTCACCCCCGCCCGTTCGTATTCGCCGGGACCGTTGATTAAAAACGGCTCGCCGGCTAATGTCTCCACATTGGCATGGTCGGGATGCCCGTGCGTCACAAGCGCCACATCACTCCGAAAACGCGGCGGGGTCAGCCCGATTTCTTTAGCGAACGGATCAATCGCGATGATCGTCTCGCCGGATTGTATTTTGAAACACGCCTGCCCGTACCAGGTGATAATCATAAGATATGATAAAAAATCTCCCCCACGATCATAGCAAAAAACAGCCGACTTGCCAACCGTGCGCACTTTCATGTATACTCACAGCCATATACCATGAGATGAAGATAAGGTATTTTTCCCCCTATGAACACCGAATCACAAAATCCTATGAGCGACATGACCACGGCAGAAACGGTGAGCGGCGAGTTGTTCGCCGGAACAAAACCGCGCCACCCTATGGAGACCCTGCTCAAAACAACCACCGCCGCAATCAACCTCAAACCCGGGGACGTCGTGGAAGGGGTCGTCATCGAGAAGCGCGGTGCGCGGCTGTTCGTCAATATCGGACATGCACTCACTGGCATTGTCTACGGTCAGGAATACTATGCCGCCCAGGATATCATCAAGACCCTTGCCAAAGGCGACCCGATCAGCGCAAAAATCGTTGAATTGGACAACGATGATGGTTATATGGAGCTCTCACTCCGCGAGGCGGGACGCGCGCGTCGCTGGGTTGATATCCGACGCATGATGCAGGAGGGGAGCGTACTGGAACTGCCCGTACAAAAGGCGAATACCGGTGGTCTTATTTTTGAGATCTCGGGTGTTGAGGGCTTTTTGCCGACGTCTCAATTGTCGTTCAAAAACTACCCACGCGTGGACGGCGGCGACAAGGAAAAAATATTCCAGGAGCTTCAGAAATTCGTCGGGACGGTTTTCCGCGTCAAGATTCTGGACATCAATCCGGACGACAATAAGCTCATCTTCACAGAAAAAGGCATTGACACGACACGCGTGCGCGAAGCGCTCGGCAAGTACGCCATCGGCGACATCGTGGAAGGAGAGATCACCAGTGTCGTTGACTTTGGCGCGTTCATGAAGTTTGACGAACAAGGGCTGGAAGGACTCATACACCTTTCCGAAATTGACTGGACGCTCATAGAAAATCCGCGCGAGGTGCTCACTCCCCACGACCACGTCCGTGCCAAGATCATTGACATACAGGGAGAAAAAATCTCTCTTTCCTTAAAACAGCTCAAAGAAGACCCATGGCAAAAAGCCGCCGCCGCCTATCAAAAAGGCGATATCATCACGGGCAAGGTGACCAAGTTTAATCCCTTCGGCGCATTCATCGCCGTCGGATCCGACATCCAGGGGCTCGTGCATATTTCTGAATTCGGCACCGAGCAGAAGATGAAAGACGCGCTCACGCTCGGCCGCGACTATCCGTTCACCATTCTTTTCATAGACACCAAAGAACATCGCATGTCGCTTGGCCTTAAGAAAGAGGGGGAGGAGAAGACCGAAAGCGAGCAGACGCCGTAATTCATTTTGAGAGCTCTAGCCGACTAAAAAATCCCAAAATACTTTGGGATTTTTTAGTTGACGCAATTCTTCTCTTTTGGGTTATACATGCACAACTGATGCCCGCATACGCTCCATAAGCTCATGCTTGTAGCCGGCAATCTCCTCCTTCATCGCGTGACCGAAGTGCGGAAGCTCTTTTTGGAGAAAGCTGTTCAGCGCTTCGGCATCGTCCTTATGCGTATCCAAAAGCCGGTCAAACTGCTCCTTTTGTTCGTCGGAGAGCTCTTTCATGAGCCGAATCGTCAGCCGTTGCTGGATGACTCCGCCAAACGCCTCTAAAAATTCTACACGCTGTTCCTGCGATAGCCGCGCCATCCCCAACTCCTCAAACAAGTCCGCATTAAGATACTGCTGAAGATTTATCATAGGCATAATTTTGCTGGAACTTACCCATTTGAGCCGTCATCCCGAACGAAGTGAGGGATCCCGTACAATTTCAATATGCTGAACACTAACGGGATTCCTCGCTCCGCTCGGAATGACGGAATAGGAACAAACGAATAAATTCTAGATATAGATAATTAGGGAGTAATGGGATTCAATTTTCGCGTCACCGGATCAATATTTTCTAAAAATTTCTGGATAGGCATGTCACGGATAGCGAGAGGCGGATTGCCGAACTGGTCAAGCCTGATGGCGCTTTTTTTCATCGCCTCGCGCATCAGACGTGCCAGCTCAATCTGCCGCGGCACCGCACCGAATTGTCTCACCCCCTGATACGGAAGGTCTACACTCGCACCACCGTCTTTGGCAATATCATAATCCGCGGGAATTTCTTTCAGCACTTTACCGACTGTCACATCGTGCCGGTTCGCAAGCCATGCCGTGCGCTCTCGCGGACTGAAGCCAAGTTTTTCCAGATAATTTTCAGCCGCCCTGCGCGCCGTCTGATGCACTTCTAAAGCTATAGTTGCCGCACGCTCCACATCTGCCACTCCTCCGGCGATTTCAGCATCAACCGTCGCCTGCCGCAGAACTTCTTGTGAATGTTCGCTCTGGCGCATCAAATCTGTCATCTTCCGCGCATCCCGTCCGGCAGGCGTATTGTCCGCACCGGCGCCTGTGTGCGGACGGCGAGCGTGAGCCGTGTCAACACTGGCACCGCGATGCGCTTTGGCATGCGCGGACGGCTCGTGCACCTCGCCGCCTCGGTGATACAACTCCTTCTTGTCTATCTGTTGAAGTTTGTCATTCTCATCAAGAAGAACATGCAGACCGGGTTTTCGTACGCCCATTTCCGTCTTACCCGCATCCATAAGAATCTTTTGTGTGCGACGGTTCAGAAACGCATCCACCTTTTTTGCGTCCTGCAGGTCTTCGGGCTTAAAATGATATTTTTGAGGATTGGCACGCACATGCTCGGCAAGTTGGCGTTTCACCGGATGCCATAGTCCCTCTCCCTTGCGGACCGTTACTGAATCAGAACCTCCAGTTTCTTTCAAAGTAACCGCTTGCGGTTTTCCTGTCGGTGTCTCAAGGGGTGAGGATGGGTCAACACCAACCCTTGTCCATGGCGGAAAAGCACCCCGACGCCCACTCAAAGTCATATGTTCGTTAATACCAGCCCCCACCCGCGGCGGGAAAGAGTTTGGTTTGACGGCAGGAGTTTGAGGAGATCCTACTTTATCTTGAAAAGCTATACTCCCGCCTTCAGGACTCATAGTGCCCCCTGGTTGTACAGATCCGACCGCCGCGGACGCGCTCGGACGAAAAGCGATTCCCGCCGCAAGCCCGGCGCCGATACCAATTGCAAGACCGCTTATAACCCGTTTCTTCTTCTCCTCCCTCCCCATTTCTTCCAATTCTTTCTGATATTCTTTTGCATTAAGACGCACGATATCCAAGAGTGTCTCAAAATTTCCCTCATCTTCCAGTGGTAATCCTTCAACACCTTGGCTCGTCAGAATTTGATGTTTTATTGAAGTTTTGCCTTGCTTTTGTTCGCGCCTCATGTGAAAGAAGCGACTAAGCCCTTCTTGCACCACTCCTGCGGACGCTCCAGCTGTAAGAGACCGGGCAAAGCGGACGCCGCCATATCCAAGCACTATGGCAAGACCGGCACCCGACGCCACTCCTACGCCAACACCCACCGCACCGGAGAGCAGTGCGGAAATACCGAGACGATATTTACGCGGAATACTCGTATAGGAATCTAGTAATTTGCCGAGGGCGCCACGCTCTTTTTGCCCGAACATCCGCTCTATTCGCTCGCGCTCAAATGCAAGATCGTTACTCACTATACCTTGAACCAATGAGCGCGAGGCATAGATGAGAATCTCCTCATTCACCTTTTTAGCTTTATCTTCAGGATCATCATTCATTATCTCCCTTTCTAATCTCGCTTTCCGATCGCGGACGATTGCCGCTTGAAGATTTTTATAGGCGCTAGTGTAGTTAAACCTGCCCATCATCAGCCCATTATCATCGTTAAAATCATAATTGTCGGGCACGCGAATACCGATGGCATCGCGAAGACGATACTTCATCTTTTGCCATCCGCTCAATCCTTCCGCGTCAACGGCATGCGCATGAAGCAGTTCATCCCGCCTTTGTAAAAACATCTCTGCGGGCTCGCGCAGTTCTTTGGGAGTGACGAAATCGTCCGGCATTTCTTTACCGGGATTCAAGAATCCATGCAACCATCGCCTGCCTTGTTCTGTATCAAGTTGCGCATCACCGCCCGCCTCATGGCCAGTAGTTTCCTCCTCCTTTGACCGGTGCGGCGGAGGAGCAGGTGCAATACGACGGATACGGGGAAAGAGGGGAATCGGCGGTATATCCTCACCCTCTTCGGGCAAAATCTCTCCGGCAGGCAACCGTTCTTCGCCGGAGTCCGCATTCGCCGGATGAGCAAACTCATGCTCTGCATCAAGAGGGACATTGTCCGGCGCGCCAATAATGGGAGGCGGCATTATCGGCTTCCTTAAGGACTCATCGCCCATCCATTTCTCTTCTTCCATCACATGCCCGGAACCCTCCCGCTGAATCCCCTCAAGATATGCGATCACCTGCCGCCAATGAGCAGGATTTTCGGCTATGGAAGAGGAACGGGGAGTGCCCTTCTCCGTTTCGGTTCTCTGTAGCTCTTCGCGTGCACGATCCATGTTGCCCTCCACAGCTCTCGCGGAATAAAGCATCGATAACTCCTCGGCGGAGTCGCTTATCTTGTCCCACTTGTCTTCACCGCGATAGTCGCGAAGCCCGCTTCGCAGAGCCATATTCTTATTCACATCATACTCAATCCTCGCCATGACACCATGCTCCTCCGGTACTTGATTTTCATTAACGCTTTCCCCGCTGTGCGGTGAACCTTCCAGCATAAAACAAAGGGGGAGTGATTTAAGAATTAAGCGTACCCTCCTACGAGTAATCTTATAACAAATCAAAAGAAAATGAAACACAATCTCCCGCACAGAGAAGACGGATTTTCCCAAGATATTCATTGAAAACATACTTGCCCTTAGTCAAGGATTGGTCTATTATTGCTAGAGTTATCTTTGATATATTAAAGTAACCGCAAAAGCCACGCGAAAAAAGGGTGCGAAAGATGAGGATATGGCGCTACATTCTCGGCGGGCTTGTAGGATCGGCGGCTTATAACCGCATCGGCCCAAGCTCTTATCTGACCCGTATTACGGTGCACGGAACGACCTCATGGCATGTGATTGACTGCGGCTTAGAACCCGTGCCTTATACTTTTGATGCGCGAGAGTGGTATGCCGTCAATCTGGAGGAGCTTGCCGCAATCTTACACGGTGAACGCATAAGCACGGTTCTCGTTACGCATGCGCATCTGGACCATTGCGGGTATTTACCCGCCTTAGAGCCATTCTTGAGGGATGACGCCAAGATCATTTGTACCTCCGTAACCAAAGAGCTCATTGAGTACATCCTGCATGATGTACTCATGCAATCGCTCGCGCGGGGAGGCATCTTGGGCGAACTTCCTTTCCAGACACTCCCACTTGTGAGAATCCTCCAACGCTTAGTGGCGGTGGATACCCCTGGCGTTATTTCTCTGGAGAAAGGTATCAGGGTCTTGTTATGGCCAGCTGGCCACATTAACGGCGCCTGTTCTTTTTTCTTTGAGATAAGTGAGGGAAGCGTGAGAAGAATCGTTGCCTACCTCGGTGATTCTTCTGTGCACCGGCAAACATCCGTTGAAGGAGCATCTCTGCCACCCGACCAGTGGCTCTTAAAGGGACGACACGATGTCATCGCCTCACTGGACTGCACGAATGGCGGAGAAGAAATCGCATTATGGGAAGATGAGCGGCAAAGATTACTGCACGACGCTATGCGGGTCGTGAAAGAGGGGAGGAGGTGGATTGGTATTACCTTCTCAATTGTCCGCGCGCAGTCCCTTGCCCACGAGCTTTCCCTCCGCAAACGGCAAGATAGTACTCTGCGAAACATCCCCGTGTATGCGGATGGCGTATCAGTCCGTCGCATTAGCGAGGTGCTCAAAAATTTTTCATGGGCAGGAGGTCGGACGCTTGAC
This sequence comes from bacterium, assembly GCA_030697705.1. GTDB lineage: Bacteria > Patescibacteriota > Minisyncoccia > Sungbacterales > HO2-52-23 > JAUYPE01. The sequence continues at coordinate 26,875 of JAUYPE010000024.1, forward strand.
CTGTCCGACGTAGAGTGGATTATTGGCTACCGAGGACGGCGTTCATTCATGAGAAATTTTGAGTCGGGCTGGGTTCTCACGCCATCCGGCATGGGGCACGGGCCGGCTGTTGACTACTTTACACGCTATCTTGAGGACCCGGCGACGTTCATCGCCTTTACCGGCTTTGTAGCACAAGGCACAAACGGACATAGAATCCTTAATGCCCAAAACGGGGAGATAGTGCGCTTGGGAGGAAACCGGGGAGATGAGGGCGGATTGGCACTTTCCGTCCGCGCCGAGCGAGCCATGTATCGCTTCGGGGCTCACCAGTCCCGTTCGGAAGCGATTATCCGCACGCTTGAACTCTTTGGGATTGACTCCCGAAGTTTGGTGCCGGGATTGCGGAGCGACTTCTCGGGAAACTTTCAAGACCTCCTTCCGCCCGGTACAGACCTTAGTGAACGGCAGGTTGGTCTCACGCATGGGAGCACGCGCGCATTGCAATGGTTTGAGAAATCTCTTGCAGGAATTGTGAAAACCGCACGGGCGGATCAGGAAGACGATCGGTATAGGGAACTTTAACCTCCACACTCCCCGCACTGTTCTCAATGAGCATGGGCGGGGATTTTCATAGAAGCACAATTTCTGGTAATCTTTTTTTATGAACGAAGAATACAGCTCTCTCAAAAGCGACCGGGAACAGCACTTTCTCAAATCCGAACGAGCCCGCCGTCCGGAACTTTTTATTTATCCGCTCGCCATAGATGACGAGAAAACACTGGAACATATCGGCATAGAACATATCTTCGGTGAGCGACCATCGGGACATCTTAAAATTTTTCCGGAGGACTTCATCGTTGAAGAAATCGCGAAAGACGGTACGATCAGCACCATTAACCCCGCCGCTGAAGATACCGTTGATACGCCCCGAGACCTCGGAACGCCCGGCAAAACCGTATGGGCAACACTCGTCAAGATAGGGGAGGACACGGTTGAGGTAGTGAACGAGCTTGGCGCACGCCTTAACATTGATAAAAAACAAATCGGCTACGCAGGCATTAAAGACAAGTACGCAATTACCGCCCAACAGATCAGTATTCGCAACGTCGCTGAAGAACAGCTTCGCGCAGTGCGCGTTCCACATTTTTTTCTTAAAGACATATTCTCCGGCAAGGGTGCGCTCCAGGTAGGGAATTTGGAAGGAAACCGTTTTTCAATTTTTATCCGTACCGTCGAGCATAGTGAGCGCGCATCTATCGCTACCACTCTGGCAATCCTCGCCAAGCAGGGTTTTTGGAATTTCTTCTATACCCAACGCTTCGGCACTCCCCGCCTTATTTCCCATATCCAGGGCCGTCTCGTTCTGCAAGGCAGGTACGAGGAGGCGATCAAAACATCACTGACCATGCCGAGCGTACGGGAGATTCCTTATTTCCGTGCGTTGCGCGAGGAGTTAGCGGGAGCGTGGGGAGAGTGGGACACTCTACTGAAAAAACTGGAACAATTCCCTTATTCTTTTCGCAATGAGCAAAAAATAATCACTCATCTTGCCGATCGTCCGGGCGACTTTATCGGTGCGCTTCACCGCATCCCCGATCAGGTTAAACTCTGGGTCTACGCGTATACAAGTTTTCTTTTCAATAAAAAACTCTCCTCCCTTATCACTACCGAAGCGGAAGTACCTCGCGAACTTCCCTTGGCAACGGAGAGCACTCCTGATGCGTGGCGATGGTACGAAGATATACTGCGCGCGGATGGGATCCGACCGCCATTCATCCCCCTCCGCAATTTCCCCTTTATTCAGCGTCCGGCAAGAGGAATAGAGACGGCAAAAGGGGTAAAACTCAATGGTTGGGAGATAACCGACCAGGGTGTCGCCCTTGATTTTTCACTGGATAAGGGATGCTACGCTACCACCTTCCTCGCTCATCTTTTTATGTTGAGTTCCGGCCAGCCGGTTCCCGAAGGAGTGTCGCTTGATGAGATTGATACCAAAAAAATACTGGGAACCGGAACGATTGCGGAGTTACGGCATAGTAACTTCAAAAAAGTATTTGAGGAACGGAACCAAACGGAAATCATGATTGCACCGCTTCCACACAACGATAATGCTTAAAAAAATAAGAGGCCGACGGTACACAGGTGTACGGTCGGCCTTGTTGAAACGCTGACAGCTTTTTTGTTTAGGAGGCGACATACCCCCAACCGTCATTATGATTGTAGGTCAGGACATTGCGTCCTGCCGTTGATTGTAAAAATCCCTGTGAACCAACGAAGTTGACCGTATGGACAACTTCCCTCCGAAAGAATGCCAACTCGCTCCGAGGAATCCAGTGGGTATCCTCCAAGAGAGGACGCACGGACTGGAGGTAGACACCCCTTTCCGTCTTCTTAAGGAGGAGGCACTTGAACACCGTCTCCTCACCCTTGAGTTGCCCCGTGTACTGGGGAATATTTTCCCACACATGGACAACTTGCGATGCCTGACCAAACGCGCGGGACAGAAAGCGCTCTTGGTCTTGTGTGAAAAGAATCTCCTTGGCTCCCCTCCGGTAGCCGACAACGAGGAATCCTTCGTCCTTGTCAGGCCTCTTCCAGCAGTGGGTATTATCCACTGCATAGCCAGACGCCAACAGCTCCTGGCTCAATGTTGGCGCGGCGGGCTTGCGAAGACCCTGCTGGCCAAAGATGGGCGTGCCAGAGTCGCCGGGACACCGTGTTTTACCACGGCCACGGACACCCCGAAACTTCCGGCCCGCGAACAAACTAATGAGAGCATGCTCGTTCTCAATCCTCTCCTCGTCGCGAACAACGGTGGGGAGGATCTCGAGGGCGCGGTTCAGCGCCTCCCCGTAAAGCTTGAACTTTACAAGGACGGCATCCGGAGAGTCGGCGCGTGGTGCCCTTCTATCCCGATGGGATGCGATGCTCACGCACCGACCGTTTGCGCCTGCACGATTGCGGCATCGCCCACCCAACGCACTCTCCGCGGCACGGTCACACGCCATCGGGATTACTTGGGACTGAACAGTCGTCTGTGCTGTCTGCATCTTCCGTCTCCTTGTGCGTAGCCAAAGGCCAATTGAAAAACATCACACTGCATGAAAGGTACTTGCCAAGAGTGTACACTATATTGTATTTTCTGTCAAGTATCCACAAGATAGCCCATTTTGAGGCATGCCACCTCCTTGCCCATCGGCAAAAACCGTGCTATTCTTGCCAAGTTATGAAAAAATTCTCCAAACAATTCATCGGAGCGCTCGGCATCCTGCTCATCGTTGCGGGAAGCTCCGCGCTTATCGCAGAACAATTCAAAGAAAAACAGTCCATCCCGCTTTCCCAGGTGGTCGCCAAGATAAACGCCGACGAGATTGACGCCATAAAGATCTCCGACTCAACGCTCACTATTACCGCCAAAGATAAGACGCAATTCACGGCGGAAAAAGAAACCGAGACCGGCTTGACGGAGACCCTGCGCAATTACGGCGTAGATCCGGAAAAGCTCAAAAAAGTGAATCTTGAGGTCGCGGGAACGAGCTCGTCGGGCGTTATTTTCGGCATTCTCCTTCAGATCATCGGTCCCCTTCTTCTCATCGGACTCTTTATCTGGTTCACGGCGCGGCAAGTTCAGCGCGGCTCCATGCAGGCATTTAGTTTTGGACAGTCCCGCGCGCGGCTCATCACTCCCGACAATACCAAGGATCGCATTACGTTTAAGGATGTCGCGGGCGTGAAAGAGGCAAAACAAGAGCTGGAAGAGGTGGTTGACTTTCTCAAAAATCCCAAGAAATTCCTGGATATCGGGGCAAAGATTCCCAAAGGCGTTTTATTGATGGGCGCGCCGGGTACGGGAAAAACTCTCCTGGCACGCGCCGTCGCAGGTGAAGCTGGCGTACCGTTTTTTCACATGTCCGGCTCGGAATTTATTGAGATGTTCGTCGGCGTGGGCGCGAGCCGCGTGCGCGATACTTTTCGATTAGCAAAAAAATCCGCGCCAAGCATTATTTTTCTTGATGAAATTGACGCGGTTGGTCGCATGCGGGGAACGGGACTCGGCGGGGGGCATGATGAGCGCGAGCAGACCTTGAACCAACTCTTGGTGGAGATGGATGGCATGGAGACGGACGATCGCGTTATTATGCTTGCCGGCACCAACCGCCCCGATGTGCTGGATCCCGCACTTTTGCGCCCGGGCAGGTTTGACCGTCGCGTCATCTTAGACCTCCCCGATATCAACGACCGCGAACAGATTCTCAAAATCCATGCGCGCAACAAGCCGCTTGCCGAGGGCGTGGAGCTCCGCGTCATCGCCGAGCGCACGCCCGGATTTTCAGGAGCTGATTTGGCGAATCTCGTGAATGAGGCGGCGATTGTCGCGGCACGCGCCGACCGCACCACCGTCACGCAAGACGATCTTCTGAACTCCATAGAAAAAGTTATTTTGGGACCCGAGCGTAAGAGCCGGCTTCTGACGCAGGATGAGAAAAAAATATCCGCCTACCACGAAGCGGGACACGCATTAGTGGCCGCCTCGCTCAAGCATGCCGATCCGGTGCATAAAATTTCTATTGTGTCCCGGGGACGCGCCGCCGGCTACACCCTTAAACTTCCCCTTGAAGAGCGGCATTTGTACTCACGTTCGCACTTTTGGGACGAGCTCGCCGTCTCCCTCGGCGGCTATGTTGCGGAAAAGCTGGTGTTTAATGAACTCACGACGGGCGCCAGTGATGATTTACAAAGAGCGACAAACCTCGCGCGCAATCTCGTTACGCGCTTCGGTATGTCCGACAAGATAGGTCCCGTGGTACTTATAGAAAAAGATGAGATGGTCTTCCTTGGGCGCGAACTTGGCAGTGAGCGCCCCTACTCGGAAGAGACCGCGCGCGTCATTGATGAGGAGGTTAAAAAACTTATGGACACCGCGCGCGACCGTGCGCATGAAGTCCTCACGCGCCGCCGCGTGAAGCTGGATGAAATAGCCAGAGTTCTCGTAGAAAAAGAGACGATTGAACACGCAGAGTTTAACGCCATCGTGAAGGAGAAGGAGTAAGGGGTTCCGGTAAAAAGATGTGGCGTTGACACACCCTAGCACCCCGTCTATCATACAAATATATGAAAATACGACTTAAACAACATGTAAGGGTTTCTTTACCGACTGTTAAGATTGGTGTAAGCCGTCAGATGGTGATTCCCAAAAAATTCTACGATACGCTTGGATTAGTACCGGGAGATTACTTAGAAGTTGACCTCTATCAGGGTAATCGCCTCTTGGTGACCCCTAAAGCACTCGTGAATAGACATCCGGAAATTGATCACCTCCTCAACGAGGCAGAGAACGACATCAAGACTGGCCGCGTGAGTAACTCATTTGCCACAGTTACTCAACTCAAGCGACACCTTGATGCGGCAACGCGGTAATGCAGGTTCGCACCACCAAGCATTTTGATCGCTCCTATGCCAAAGCGTCACCTCTCATCAGACAGGCGTTTCTCAAGCAAGTAGCTTTTCTTCTTAAGGATATTGGTCATCCTTCACTGCGTGCGAAAAGGTATGATGAGATACGGTGGCAAGCCCGCATAACCCAGGATTGGCGCTTTTATTTTCGCGTGGAGAGGGATACCTATCTCTTACTTGATATGGTTCGTCATCCCAAGTAATCAACGGCACGACTTCAAATTTATATTTGACGGCGAGGAAGAAATAAGAATGGGCACATAGCTCAATGGTAGAGCAGTCGTCTTATACACGACCGGTTCTAGGTTCGAATCCTAGTGTGCCCATTCTTATTTCGACCGAGTGAGCCGATTATATCATTGGTATACCTCGGCGGTTCTAGGTTTCCGCCCAAGGCGGATCCGCCTCCGGCGGACGAATCCTAGCGCACCCACTTTTATTTCGTCCGAACTTCCCGAGGGATACGCTCGTAAACCAGATATATCATAGACGCAATCTATTCAAAACTTGATCCTCGACTGCACCAAAAATGAGCAAGAATCACAGATAAAGACCCTGAACTGCAATGATGCGCGTTTGACTTATCTCTCAAAAGCGCGTAAGACAGAGAGCGAAGGAGGTTATTTTTTCGTTTTTTGAAAATTAAATACCCAACACAAAGAGGGGAGTGCTGTGCATCAAACCATTTTTGGCAATGAGCAGGAGTACGGAATAGCAATCTCCGCTCCCACAGAAGAAAAACGCAAAGAAGAGATGGATCGGCTGTATGCCGGTCAGACGCTGGGATACGGACTCTCGCTCTATGGACCGCGCGGATTGGGAGGATTTCTTGAGAATGGAGGACGACTGTACCGAGACAACTCGTGGCATCCCGAGTATGCCACGCCCGAAGCCGGCTGCGCGTCTGATATCGTCTCATATATCCGGAGCGGCGACCGCATTCTTGCCATGATCGCCGACGGAATGAATGAGGGATTTTTCAAGGGAGGAGTGCGCGTAGCGTTCTTTGTCCATAACCGCGACGCCTCCGGCAATGTGTTCGGCACGCATGAAAACTACCTCATGACGCGCATGCAAAGCCGCATATCGCTCGGCGGCATCGCGGAGCTCATGGCGCCTTTTTTTGCAAGCCGGATTATTTTCACCGGAAACGGATCGGCAACACCCGGTGGCTATCACCTCTCCCAACGCGCATCGGCTACCGGTCATCTCGTCTCCGAACAGGCCAATCTGACCGGTGTACGAGGATTCATAAGTTCCCGCGATGAGCCACATGCCGACCGAGAACGCTGGCGCCGCCTTCACGTCATCGGTGCCGACGCGACGATGGCCGAGACGGCGACATTCTTCAGATATGGTGCCACCATGGCTGTCATAGAGCTCATAGAGGAAGAGTACTTAACCAAGTTACCGTGGTGGGACAGCCAATACCACTCCAACGATATCATCCCGGCGCTCCGCCATTATACGAACGACCTCACCCTCCGCAAAGCGGCGCGGCTCGGGCACGGCTATTATTCCGCGGCGGATATGCAGGAGTTCTATTATGAGAAAGTGGCGCGGTTTTCCGAATATACCGGACGCACGGACGAGGAGCGTAAAAAATTGCTCGTTCTGTGGGGCGATTTGATTAAACGAGCGCGCTCCGCGCATCCCGAAGAGGCGCTTTCACCCTTCGTTGACTGGGCGGCAAAGATGCGACTTATGAAGGAACGGGGGTTGTGGTATATACGATCAAAAAGAGGAGGAACGCTTTTTCCGGACGATGCCACCTGCTACCGCGCACAGGCGATAGACATTCGGTATCACGATGTCGGTTCGCACGGCCTTGCCAACATCCTCATGAGTCCCACACGCGACAGCCGGCTCTGGCGTCTTGAACGAATGGTGACCGACCAGTCCATTGGGGAGGCGTGCCGTGCTCCCGCACGGGACGTAGCGCGCGCAACCCGGGCTTACGCCCGAGCCGAGCAGATCAAATGGATTATAGACAACGTTCGTAGCCACTGTCACATAGCAGTTGACTGGACAAGCATCAAAATCCACCGGAATATGTCATCCGGACCGTTCCATACCTTTTCCAATCCCGATCCCCGGCGTTCTGATCCGCATATACCCCCGCACACGGAACAGTGGTCGCGGCATACACTCATCCCCAGAAAACCCTAACACCGGCGACCAAGAAAGCCGACACGGAGGGACAATACGAAAAGGCATCGCGCTGTTACGCTGATGCCTTTTTTTAATATCTTGACCCGCATTGCTTCCCCCTACACCACCCACCGATACTGCTCCATAAACCGCCGCACCATCGCCTCCATATGCTCATGGGTACTGTCCAGCCGGTAATGCGCCGTAACCAGAACGGTAAAGTTAAACGCGCGCACTTGATCAGGTCCCGACACCCGTATCGTCGCTCTGCCATTGTACTCGCCAAGTTCCCGCGCGCCCGAAGCCCGAGCAGGTCATACGCCGCCTGCCACAACGCAAGACGCCACCACTCCACCTCGCCATCTCCTCCGCAAAGGAGATTCAGAAGACCGTCGATAACATGAGAGAACTCCTTGGTGCCCACCTTCATCCGCTCCCTCCTTCCTTAAAATCACAACCGGACAGTATCTTATACGAGGAATCGTACCGCCGCCAAGCACCCCTCGCAAGTATATCTTCTTCGTGATGGCATTTTATGGAATGCATGCAGGCAAAAGTATTATTCAGTCGTGCAAAAAAAATGAGGGTACCCAATAGTGGATACCCTCTCTGTACAGTACTTCCCTTCAAAACCATAAAGAGATCGTGTTACTTTTAGCGCTTATCGCGTGCTCCCTTTAATTTCTCGGCAAATAACGCGAGAAATTTTTGATCCTCCACCCAATAATTATCCGTATTAAGCGCTTCCGAAGTAACAAACTCGCCACCTGTCAATGCCGGCAAGTTCTTATTTACTTGATCAGCATGTGTGAGACCCGCATTGTGCCCAAGCTCATGCAAAAAAGAATGAGCAGTCTGCTGGAGGTCCTTTAGGGACCCAACCACATAGAATGGCTCTCCTTGGCGTTGGTGTTCTGGATTCGCTGACCGCAACACCATAAAGGGAGAGAGATTTTGTCCCACTCCGGCCTGCCCCGCACGACCGGCTGACGCGTCGTCGGTATAGGGTTGAGAGATGATCGCGGTGATCGTTCCCATCACGGTATAAGTTTGATACCCGACGTAGTGGAAAAATACGGCAACCTGCGAAGTATTATCGAAATCATCGTCCGGAATCCGGATGATGTTCGACAGATCGAGTTTTACAGCAGCCATCTGGGTAGTGACCGCCAATAATCCCTCGGCGTACTGTCGCGAGAAATACTCGTTCCCCGAACCATCAGTCCTGGTCAGAACAAAAAAATTCACAGGAATAACTGCTGTCGTGGCGAGTACTGGCGTGCTTATAGCCACTGGGAACTCCCCGCCAGTACCCTCTTGTCCCCCACATCCGTACAAAAGTCCCGTCAACGCCAAAAAAAATATCACCAATACCGCCACATTACGCACCTGCATGTTCCGTCCCTTTCAATTTCAGGATTTCAAAAAACTTCCAGAGTTCTTGAGGCATCCCGGACCGGATACTCCACTAAAACTCATTCTGGCTCACAATATGTATTGTATTACATATATAAACATTTGTCAATCTTTGTGCCATAACATCCCTAACCTCAACTTTTTTGACTCCTTGTGAGGAAAAAAATAACATTCTACTCCCAATGGAGACCGTGCTCAAACACGGTGAGAGCGCGGGAGAGATCGGGATAGGTGGTAAGGTCGGGACTTTTTTTAATGAGCCCCATCGCATCTGCGCGCACGCTCCGCACCAGTTCGGGATCGCTCATTGCGGCAAGTATTTCTTCGGAAACACCCGACTGGCGCGTACCAAACAACTCTCCGGCACCGCGGATGGCAAGATCTTTTTCCGCAAGTTCAAAACCGTTGGTACACTCAACCACAGCGCGCAGACGGCGCGTCTCCGTTCCGTCTTCGGTCGGCGCCAAAAAACAATACGATTGCTCACGCCCGCGCCCCACGCGTCCGCGAAATTGATGAAGTTGCGCCAGCCCGAACCGCTCGGCGCCCTCAATAAGCATAATCGTCGCGTTCGGAATATCCACGCCAACTTCTATCACCGAAGTCGCCACGAGAATGTCGCTGGCGCGGTCGCGGAAATGAGCGAGTGTTTTTTCTTTCTCCGCCGGTTTGAGTTTTCCGTGGAGCATCGCTATGCGCAAATCGGGAAAAATTTCTCTGGCAAGCCGGTCGCGCTCCTTGATGACGGTTTTCACCTCCGCCATTATGAGCTTCTGCTGTCCCGTAACGCCAGTGCGGAAGGTCGCTTCACCTCCTTCTTCGGGCGGATCAATGCGCGGGCAAACGACGAACGCCTGACCCCCGCGCTTGATTTCTTGGCGGATAAACTCATACATACGCGCGCGGTCACCGGGCGGAACGATTTCCGTTTTTACCCCTTTGCGCGCCGCGGGCATCTCATCCAATAAGGACAAATCAAGATCGCCGTAAATCGTGAGCGCCATCGTGCGCGGGATCGGTGTCGCGGACATGCTCAAAAAATGGGGAATTAAAAATTCAGAATGAAGAATTTTGAAAGAAGTGCTATGGTTACTGCTTTTGTTTTCTCCTTTATCATTCTTACTTCTTAATTCTTCCTTCTTAAGGAGCGCGGCGCGCTGGGCGACGCCGAAGCGGTGCTGTTCATCTACCACCACGAGTCCGAGCGAACGGAAACGGACATTTTTTTGGATGAGCGCATGCGTGCCGACGATAACATGCGCCGCTGGCGGACGTCGCCGCTCACTGCTCGTCATAAGAGCCAGATGTACGTTAAACGGCGTAAGGATTTTTTCAAGTGTTATAAAATGCTGGCGCGCAAGAATCTCGGTCGGCGCCATGAAGGCGACTTGGTATCCCGCACGCACGGCAACCAGCGCGGCGGCGGCGGCAACCACCGTCTTCCCCGAACCGACATCGCCCTCAAGCAGGCGATTCATCGGTTTTGATTTTTCCATATCGCGCGTGATTTCCGCTATGCTCCGCCGTTGTGCATTCGTGAGAGAGAAGGGGAGTGAGGAGGTAAATTTTTTTAAAATTTCAACATCGGCGGGAATGGGCGGTGCGGGGTACTGCTTCAGGCGCGAGCGTTCTTTGAGCGCCATAAGTTGGAAAAGGAGGAGTTTTTCATAGAGTAACCGGCGGCGGGCGAGCGCGGCGGCGGTGAGGTTTTTAGGAAAATGAATCGTCCGCAATACCTCGTCAAGCGCGGAGAAACCATGCCGTGTGCGCAGGTCTTCGGGCAACGGATCGGGCATGCCGTAGGAGCACTCAAGAAATGTTTTTACCAGATACCGAAGCCAGCGCGAACTCAAACCCTCTGTTTCGGGATAGATGGCAACAAGACCAGAGGTATGGATTTCCGCGGGAGCCAGGGAGTCGGCACGGTTTGTGCCAAAGACCGTAAGCCGCTCGTGCGCGGGATTCGTAAACGAGAGACCGCCCGACGGACTTTGCACAATGCGCCCTGCGAGGCGGAGTCGCATCCCTTCCTTGAATGAACGTGCAAGAAACGGCTGATGAAACCACACGGCGGAAATCTCTCCCGTTTCATCTTCAAGCGTAATCTCCGTCAAGCCCATGTGTTTTTTTGCCGTTCTGCCCACCCGCACGCGCCTTATCATTCCTGCAACGGAAACCTGCTCACCCAGCCGAACATCACCGATCATCTTCTCGTTTGAGAAGTCGTCATAGCGCATGGGAAGATGAAAAAGCAAATCCCGTACGGTCGCAATCCCGAGCCGCTTTAACGCCGGTAATATCTTTCTGCTCACCCGCGGAAGCTGTTCAAGTGAGGTAGCGAGTGTTGCCATATCCCCACTGTACGGGCGATGGAGAAAAAATCAAAGCCCCTTATCATTACAAGTGTGATGAAACGTTATTATTTTCGCGTTCTTTCCTCACCATGAAGTAAATATCAAGAAGAACAAAAAGCATACTCAAGACAAGCGGTCCCAGCAAGAAACCAAGCGGTCCGAAAAAGCCGATGCCGCCGAGAATGGAGAGAAGGATGAGAAATGGATGAACATGGATATCCCGCTCAACGAGTTTCGGCCCCAAGAAATTATCAACGAGTCCAACCGCCATCATCCCCCAAAGAAGAAGCCCGCCCGCGGAAAACGTTTCTCCATTCAAGAAAAGATAGAGAATAGCTGGGAAGAGCACTAGTGCTGTCCCAATACCCGGGACAAGCGCGGCGACTGCCGTAATACTACCCCAAAGTGCCGCATTCGGGATCCCGAAAATAACGAACCCGATTGCAGCTATTATGCCCTGAATAAGGGCGACCATAATACTCCCTTTGACGACTGAATTAATCGCCATCATCAATTTATTGAAAATTATTTCATTATGCACATCAGGCAAGGGGCTCAAAGCGACAACGGCTCTTTTCAACTTATAGCCATCCTTAAACAAGTAGTATAGAGCGACAAGAAAGATAAAAACAGCGAGTAACATTCGTGCAACATTTGAAGAAATAGGACCAAGATTCTGGAGCAACCAACGTAATCCCTGTTTTATATACTGGTTAACATCAACTGATATTTCTATAGGTACAGGCGAAAATTGTGCAATGTTTCGTATGGCATCACTCACGCCAAGAGAAAAATCAGCCCTACCACCGTTACTGAAAAGAAAAGAGTAAAGCCCTACCGCCTCTTGAAAAATCTGTACGCTGAAAAATATGAGCGGGACAACAACAATAATGAGGACCAAAATAGTAGCGAGTAGCGCTGCCAGAGCCTCCCTCCCCCTCATTACAATGAGCATCTTTTGATGGATGGGTTTAAAGACGGTCGCAAAAACTACTGCCACAACAAGTGTGTAGAGAAAGGGTCTGAAAATAAAGAAAGTGAGAATGAAAATTCCCGTGAGCAAGACGTATAAAAAATAAAGTTCTGATTTTTTATGATGCATCTTATGTGGTAATAATCCTTCTGCGATAAAAAAACTTGCGTATCTCTTCAACCAGAATGATTGACGCGGCAATTGAAATAATAACAAGCCACTCTGAAAACGCAAGCGGCGTGGTGCGTAAAAATCTCTGCATAAACGGGCTGTAAACTGCGAACAACTGGAGAATAATAACAATCAAAGTGGCACCGACGAGAAACACATTGGAAAACGGGTTTATCTGAAAGAGAGATCTGCCCTCTGATCTGCAATTCCACGCATTAAACCATTGGAACACCGCCAGCGTTGTGAGAGAAATTGTCCACGCCTTGGTAAGATCAGTTCCTGATTCTCCGGCGAATAGGTATCTCTGAAACAGATAGAGCGTCCCGATGGCCATCGGCAATGCCATCAACACCATTCTTTGCCCCATAATGCTATCCACGATCCATTTATTGGGTCGCTCAAATGCCCCGCGCATCAGCCCCCCCTCGCTCTGCTCCATGGCAAGTGCGACGTCCAGGAAACCGTCGGTAACAAAATTAAGCCAGATGATTTGAGCCGCAATCAAGGGCAGAGGATATCCCAAGACAAGCGCTCCGGCGATGACCAACACCTCGCCCATGCTCGTAGAGAAAAGATAGAGAATAACCCTCCTGATCGTCTTATAAATACCTCTGCCTTCTTCAGCTGCCGAAACGATACTCGCAAAATTATCATCCAGAAGGACGATATCCGATGCCTCCTTCGCTACCTCTGTTCCGATTCTTCCCATGGCAACGCCCAAGTCAGCGGCAACAAGCGATGGTGCATCATTGACACCGTCTCCGGTCATCGCCACTACCTCACCTCGCCTACGATACGCCTGAATAATACGAAGTTTATGATCAGGCGTAACGCGCGCAAAAATGCTCGTCCGATCAAGCGCCTCCGTCAGTTTCCCGTCCGACAGATTATCAATTTCATCCCCGGTAAGC
>JAUYPE010000021.1 GCA_030697705.1 bacterium
GAGTTTCAACTGGCTCAACAACAACCGAAGGGTTGACCGCTTTATGGAGAGAAGCACCCGAACCTACCAAGGATTCTGTCATATGGCGTTTATCAAGTTTTATCTCAAGAGACTGGTGAAATGAGTTTTGTAATGGTCTCAGTGCATCTTTTTTTCCTTCAGCAATAAGTTTCTCTATTGGAATACTGTTGAGGTATGCATTAAACTTTTCAATTCTGTCATCCATTGGTTCCATATATATCATTTGCACTTCTTTAAGAGGGATTGGATTACTTTCATTGCTCGCATTTTGAAGAAGCAAAAGCCCCTTTCGGGGCTTTGCGGGCGCGCTTGAGACCGAACTTTTTGCGTTTACCTCAACGCTTCCCAAATCTCGTTCTCGGGGAAGCCCCACTCCAACATTTTCTTGAATATCTTTATGTTGATGAATTTATGGAGATTTCTTTGAAGCGTGTATTGTCGGTTCGTCTGGGGATGCAGGATCAGGCAGTGGCTTCCCTTTCCTTTCGAGCAGTCAACGACAAGACCGAGTTTTCTGCACGCGCGAATCCAGTCGTTTTGTTTCAAATCCGAGAATCCGCCCTCCATAGATCAATGTGTTGCCCAGACGCGCCGCTCTACGGTAACCGGCTCGTTGTTTGAGCGCAACAGCGCATCATGAGAGAGGTGCGCGGGAATCTTAAAGTAAGTAAAGATTGCATCCTTGATAAGACCGCTCATTTCCGCCGTATCCGTGTCGCCCGTAATAATGCCGTCAACATTGGCTGATTCGGCAGTCCAGCTTCCGTCTGGATAAAACTCTATTTTGAATTCTATTGATCCAAGCTCACGAATTCGCCTTTCCATTGCTAAAACCGCCGGATGACTTCTTTCGTGAAAGGTAATACCCAGTTTTCTTAATATTTGACTTATGTTAAAAATCAACTTAGTCCTCATGGCACTATAATAACACGAGCCATCCCACATTCCAATAGAAAAATGCCTTACCGCTTCGCCCAGCGGGGACCTTTGCGGGCGCGCTTGAGGCCGAACTTCTTGCGCTCCTTGGCACGTGGATCGCGCTTGAGATACCCCGCACGCTTGAGACGTTTGCGAAAATCAGGATTGAATTTGACCAGGCATCGCGCGAGACCATGACGCACCGCCTCCGCCTGTGCGTGCTTCCCGCCCCCGAGAATCAGTGCCGAGACGCGGAAGCGCCCGAAGAGCTTCATTTTTTTGAGCGCATCTTCGGAGATTTTCTGCAAAGCGAGCGTGGGAAAATATTCGCCGTAGGGCTTGCTGTTGACGGAAAAATCCCCCACTTTGGTGAAAAGCCGCACGCGCGCGATCGCCGCCTTGCGCCGCCCCACCGCCTCAAAATAACGATCGGGACGCTTCGGTTTGCCGTCAGCACCCTCTTCCCCCTCACCACTCTCCGTGGTGTCCGGTGGCATAACGAAATCAAGCGGCATATCCGTCATATCCTCCGCCGGATACTCAATTATCTTTTTTGTCACCACAGGAAGAACAACCGGTTCGGGTTCGGGCGCCGCCACGACAGGAGCTGGCACGGTCTTTTTCTTTGCGCGAGCTCGTTTTTTTGTTTCTTTCTCGTCCATAAAAAATCACAAGAAAGCACGGGAGACTATCGGTCGGCTCCTTTCAGGAGCACCAAGTGGCGAATAACACGGCTACGAAGCTTGTTTTTTGGAAGCATCCCAAGCACCGCCATGCGGATCGCGCGGCGCGAATCGCGCGCCAAAATATCACCGAGCCGCTCCTCTTTCAGCCCGCCCGGATAACCCGAGTGGCGGCGATAGAGTTTGGTGGTGAGCTTCGTACCCGTAACGCGGATCTTATCGGTATTGGTAATCGTAACACGGTTTGTTCCGATTTTTTGAGGATCAAAACTCGGGTGGTTTTTCCCACGAAGTAGATTCGCCGCCTCCACGGCAACGCGTCCGAGTATTTTATTGTCCGCATCAATACGATATTCCACGGTATTTTTTGGCGACTACACTAAACGTATTCGTAGCAGATCCGGAGCGTATGTCAAAGCCCCGTATGAGATTTTTGACATACATGCTAGCGGATAAGCTCAAGCACCGCGCGGCGCGCCGCATCGCTCTTGCGCAATCCGAGCTTCGTGATACGCGTATATCCGCCGGCACGCCCAGAGATCACGGCGGCATCAGCGATTATTTTTTTCGTCACCTCGTCCGAAAATGCCTCGCGGAGCAAGCGCCGGTCGGCAAGCGCTCCGCCCTGCCCGCGCGTTAAAAACCGCTCCACATACGGCCGTAGTTCTTTGGCACGCGCCTCTGTCGTCGCAATTCTACCTTTCATGAAAAAGGAAGCGGCAAGCCCCTTCAAAAACCCCGCACGCACCTTTCGCACGCGACCGAATTTTCTCGCCTTTTTGAGATGTCTCATAGGTAAAGAAAAAGAGACGGGGACATGCTTGTCCGCCGCCGGCATACTTTCGTTATTTCAACGTCATCCCGACACCAGCAAGCGCCTTCTTGATTTCCTGGATACCTTTTTCGCCGATCCCTTCTACTTCATCCAAGGACTCCTCGTTCCGGCGCACCAAACCAGCAATAGTTTTAATACCCGCCTCGCGAAGCGCATTGAGCGTCCGACTGGAAATTTTCAAATCGTCCAATTTCATTTTACTGATTCCTTCCGTCTCGGGTGCGGCATACTCCCCCCGACTGCCCGTGCCAACGGCATTATCAGTACGATCCGCGCTGGTATCCGATGCGCTCAAACTCTGGAGCGCCGAGAATTGATTGATAAGAATCTCAACCGCACGATCAAACGCCTCGGCAGGGGTGAGCGATCCGTCCGTTTCAAGAGTAAGCCTGAGCCGATTATAATCGGTACGGTCCGCTACGCGCATATTCTCCACCTCGTAATGCGCATGGCGAACCGGTGAGAATGCCGCATCAAGCGCAATCGTACCGACCGCAACTTTTTCTTTGGTGCGTGCCTCAACCGGAACATACCCAAGCCCCGCCTCCACGGTCGCCTCAATATGGAGAACTGATTTTTTTGCTGTCAGTGTCGCGATGGGCGCCATCTCGGTTACCACCTCTACTTGCGAAGGAGCGTCAAAGTCGGCCGCCGTCACCTCGCGCTCGCCTTTGACGGCAAGCGTGATGAGATGGGGTCCCGACTCATGCACGCGAAAGCGCACCTGCTTCAGATTAAGAATGATATCAATAACGTCCTCCATCACACCCTCAATCGTAGAGAACTCATGACCGACACCATCAATCTTGACCGAGGTGATGACCGCACCCTCCAGCGAAGAGAGTAGCACACGACGCAAACTGTTGCCGATGGTCTGACCATAACCAGGATACAACCCCTCCAACTCAAAAACGGCGCGATGCGCCCCTTGAGCGGTGCTATGTACTTTTATAGGCAAGGAAATCACGGGATTTTTCAGGAAGGGTCGCAGAGGCATGCACGCATAAAGAGAAGCCCGACAAGACACCTCTTGATGCGCACCGCACTCGCGAACCGTCCCCGTTAGCGGGAATAAAATTCCTTTATTTTCGTCGGATCAATCATCACCGTAGCATCCGTCTCCGGTATACCGCTTATCGTACCCGACTTTTTTGCCCTGTCCAAAGAAAGCCAGCGGGGCGCTTCATATTTCTTCAGCCGTTCCGTAATCCGCGCGGCGATACCCAGCCGCTCCGCACGTTCTTTCAGAGCAATCACGTCTCCCTTGCTCGTCTGATGCGAAGGAGCGGAAATAAGGCGACCATTCACGGTAATATGACCATGGCCAACCATTTGCCGCGCGCTCCGCCGCGACTCGGCAAGACCGAGCCGGTAGACCACATTGTCCAGCCGCCCCTCCAGAAGACGGAAGAAAAGAACACTGAAAACCCCGGTACGCGCAGACGCAATAGTACTGTAGCGTTTTATCTCTTTGTCGTCAAGACCGTAGAGATAGCGAATTTTTTGCTTCTCGCGGAGCAGGATGCCAAACTCCGATCCCTCCCGGCGGCGGGTACGGCGCTTGCCGTGCACTCCCGGCGGATAGGCGCGGCGCGTGGCGGCGCATTTCGGACCCGTACACCGCTCTCCCTTCAGAAAGAGCTTCTCACCGAGACGGCGCTCAACTTTTTCTTTGATGTGCGGCATAGTAGTTAGACGCGACGAACTTTCTTATGACGCGGACCATTATGCGGTACGGGCGTCGTATCTTTAATGGCGAGAATCTGCAGACCTTGATTGGCAAGCGCGCGTACCGCCGAGTCGCGACCGGAACCGACGCCTTTTACAAAAACAGAGATCTCCTGCAATCCCGCACGGCGAATCTTGTCCCCCAGTGTCTCCACAACGCGCGCCGCCGCAAATGGCGTCGCTTTTTTAGCTCCTGAAAACCCCAAAGAACCCGCCGAAGACCACGCAAGAGCATTGCCACGGTCATCGGTGATGGTAATGATTGTATTGTTATACGTCGCCTGTACATAGGCAAAACCGCGCGTCGCCCGACGATGCGCCCCGCGCTGATCCGGCACCTTTCCGGCACCCGCGGACTCCGTGCCCTCACCTCCTTTTTTGATAACTCTCTTTTTTCCCATAGAGAATAGAGATTGGATACTAATGGGACAATGACTGCCCCGTTAAAAACCGTTATTTCACGCCTGCTGGCGCCTTGCGACCCGAACCCATCGTCCGCCGGACATTACCGCGCCGCGTGCGGGAGTTGGTCTTGGTCCGCTGACCCCGCACGGGCAAACTGCGTGCGTGGCGCGCACCGCGGTAGGTCTGCAGTTCCTTGAGACGCTTGATATTCTGCATGATCTCGCGCCGAAGATCTCCCTCAACTTTATACTCCCGCTCAATGATTTCGCGAATGCGATTGACCTCCTGTGCATCAAGCTCTTTGGTACGCTTCGCCGGATCCACCTTCGCGATCTTCAAAATGCGCCGCGTCGCAGATAATCCGACACCGTAAATATATGGCAGGGCATATTCTATCTTCTTCTGGTCGGGAATATCTATACCGGAGATTCTCATAAATAGGTTGGAAAAATCCTTATCCCTGCCGTTGTTTATGCTTGGGTGTGGTACGACAGATAACAAAAACGCGACGGTTTCTCCGCACGACTTTGCATTTGGCGCAGATAGGTTTTACGGAAGCTCTTACTTTCAAAGCTGGTTGGTAGTGGGTAGTGTGGGTAGTGGGTGGAAAAAAATCTTCTCTTCTCACTATAACTTGCCAACTATTCACTATTTAAGCCGATGCACGATCCTGCCCTTAGTTTCATCGTACGGCGTCATCTCCACGCGCACGCGATCGCCCGGCAGTACACGGATATAGTTGAGCCGCATCTTACCCGAAAGATGGGCGAGAATCTCGCGCCCATCGTCAAGCCGGACACGAAAGAGCGTACTCGGCAGATTTTCCAGAACCGATCCCTCAATGAGGTTTTTTTCTTTTTTCATGGAACATACACCCTTCTTTGCCCTCGCCGCGACATCCGGTTCCCCGGACACCGCGCAAGCAACACATTTGAATAAGGTAGCAGATGGAGGGTTGTCTGTCAATAAACCGACTTACTCAAGCACTACGCTCACGCGGTTCCGCACCACCGGTATCGTGTAGCTCCATGGGGGAAAGAACGAGAGCCGGAATGCCGATATCTCCTCCCGCACACTCAAGAGCGCACGGGCATCCTCTTGGCTCTTACCCGCTATCAGCTCGCGCAGGATATTAGTGTCAACTGCGCGCGCAATTTTCACTGAACCGCGCAGTACCACCTCGGCACGCCCCTTTTCAAAATCAACCGTAGTAGCATAATAATTCAAAGGAGAAGCCCCTTTCATAATCGTGCGCCCCTTGTTGCCCCCCTCAAGCGATGCCTCAATAAGCAGAGCAATATCGTCCGGTCTCACCGCAAGAATGCGAGCACGTGCTTCCACCGCAACCGAGAAGCGATCGGTAGCCGATTGCGCGGCGGGCGCGGTAATCTGTATGACTTTCAACTCGCGTAAAGCATCGGGTGCGATAAATCCGGGGGGAAGTTTTCCCCGAATATCCTCGTTCAATTCATCCATGACTTTTTTTGTCAGCTGATCTTGCGCTTGTTTGAGATCGGCCGCAGTCACGACCACCGCATCACCTAACTTACCACCAGTAAATCCGTCCGGCGCGGTGGCGGAAAAACCGGCGTACTTCGGCGTGCCACGCAGTCCGGGGATGGTCAAGGTTAGTGCACCGGTATGATTCCCCCCCTCGCCAGGCACATCCGCCACGAGCTCCACTTCAACGGACTGCGGCACCAGTGCGCCTTTGTCTATCTTGGCGCCCGGAATGACGACCGCCTTGGGCAGGCGATAAAGTACCCCCGCGTCGGTAAGAAAGCGCGTGGTGGCGACAAGCGGCTGGGGCAGGGAGCTGTATTGATTGGTAAGTATGACGCGGCCGTGCGCGTGCTCGGAAACATTCGCCCGCCCCGTCGCGGGAAATTCCTCGTTTACTTTTTTCGTAATTTCAAGGCGCTCGGCAGGCACAAGATGCTGATCAGTAAGAACAGAATGCACCGCCATATCAAAAACTGCAGGTACGCCCGCGACAACCATGTCATCAATGCGCGGTTTTACGGCAACCGTCACGCGGGCAAAAACCGTGGAGAGAAGCACCACTCCGCCGGCAAGCGTCAGGAGAATAGCAAGGACGACCACAACCAATCGTCGTCCGCGACGACTCTTTTTTGGTCCCAGGGAGGCGAAATGCTTTTGACTCGCGACCTGATCAGAAAACTTCGGACGCGCAAGCCAAGAAAAACGCTTGTCTTCAAGAGGATAGCCGGTATCCCCCTTGTGGGGACTCCCCGGTTTATCCTTTGGAGGATTGCCGTGATTTTCATCAAACGCGTCGTCAGAAGTTTTTTTCACGAGAGCCGCACGTTCGGGTAGTGCAAGGTCATGCTTCTCTAGCCCTTCTTCTTTCGACGGAACATCTGAAGACGGTGCCATCGCAAGCGGCTTCAACATAACGGGATGGAGCTCAACGGAAGGGGTGTGTCCAGATTCGGGAAGAGGTTTATTGATATGCGGAGGCGCATCGCTCCGGTGCTCAAGCATAGAACTGGGAAGAAGCCGCCCCTCATCATGATGGACCGGTGAAACCGGAGACGGCGCGGCGTGATGGACGCGGAGACGAATCCCGTCGGTAGATTTTTTTTGATGCGGTTCTGGTTCTTTCATTGCAAAAAAAATTTCATTGACTCACCGTAAATATATCATATATGAAGCAAGCGCGCACTCCTCCGGCCCCAATAACGCTCCGTGAAGAGAATCGCCCTCAAAGAGCGTTCGCCCCTCAACAACGCGCACGACTGGTTTTTTTTCATTTGAAAAACCTGTCAACCACTCCCCTGCCGCGAGAATAGCATGAATCTCGGGAAAATATGCGCCGCCACCCGCAAGAATGACGGATGCAGGCAAGGGTCCCGCCGTATAAAAAGCGTCCAGCGCATTTATCAACTCATCCCGCCAGTTCAGCGCCTCGCGCTCCATCATGTTGTGCAAGCGCACCCCCGTTGCCGTGTCCACGGCGTGATCACCATAACGCCGGAGCTCCTCAACCGCCTGCGCCAAAGAGATGGAACTTGCCTCCACCAGCCGTTCCACGAAATACGACACCCCCAACGGAAATGTCACGGTACGCGTAAGCGTGCCGTTCTGCATAAGCATCACTAAAGTATGTGCGGAACCGATATCAATCATGAGCGTATCGTGTATTTTCAACACGCGGAGAATCATATCTTCATACGCCCGCAGAACCGGAAGAAATTCTATCCGCAACCCCCCCAGCGTCCGTTCAATCACGCCAAGCTCCTCTCCCACATTCGTGGGAAATTCGGCGAGAAGCACCGGAAATCCCAATGTGGCTATCATCCGCGTATCGGGCTCGCGGGCAAGCGCGACATCGGAGACGGGATAGCCATTAGCGATTACGCCGAGCGGATAGGCGAGAAGCGAACGGTCCGGCTTGCGTTCCTTTTCCAGTAACGCCGCAAAGCTTGCGCTCAAATCTCTCATCGTGAGATGTCGCTTCCCCGATATTGGCGCGGACCACTCGCTCACGGAAAAATCAGCAAGATTCGGTCCCACGCCGACGATAATCCGCTCGGGAGTGGCGCCAAGTTCTTTGATCATCTGCATCAAAACCTCATGCAGTTTCTGCACAATGCGGAGCTTGTCCTCACGAGGACTCCCGAGCTTGTTCCCGCCGACAGGAAGGGAGACGGCGAGTTTTTTGACCACGCGGGGTGTGGTCGCGGTATTTTTACCGGCCGGTTCAAAAATAACGACGCGAATGAGCGACGAGCCGATATCAAGCACCGCATGCAAACCCGCATTTTTATTCCAAAAAAGATTCATAAATGCCACAGAATAGAAATCACTTCCAGTATACCACAAATCTGCCAGAAAAAGAGAATATTGATTACTCTCCAGCCCATAGATCCACTTTGTGGGGATTGTGTAAGAGTCATGGACGCCCCCCTAAAATAAAGTTGCCTCGGCTCCATTTGCAAACTCCTCAATCGCTAATTCCTCGTGGCGTAATTCGTCAAAACCACTGAAATCATCCACATTAGCAATTTCAACCGCTTTGAATCCTCGTTTTTCCATAACTTTGTCCACGAGGAAGAAAGTTTGAACGCCGCCCTCTTTTTCCAAAAGTTTTAGGGCTTTCTTGCGATCATCAATCTGTTTCGCTTCGGCAAGGTGCTTTCCTTTCACATCAACCACAATCCATTTGCCGTTGATGAACGCGAGAAAGTCGGGATAGAACGGAGCCGGCTTTACCTCAACTGGATACTCGGTTCTCGGCTCGTTCCTTACCCAAAAACTTTTCTTCTTCTTATCCAAAGAGCATAAATGCTCTAGCGCGTCCGCAACCCATTTTTCGGGCGGCGAATCAAACTTTACGAACGGACGGACTGAATATTGGTATCCTTCAACAATAATTCCTTTTTGTTGTAGGTGTGAGGACATTTCTTGATGAGATGGTATGAGGTTTAGCGTGTGTCCTTCTCGTTTTCGTACAACCACCTTGCTATCTATAAAAATGTTCTTAACATTTTTCTTTTTGAAATTAAACTCGCTCTTGAACATCAACTCATACGATTTTCTGCCGTAAAACTCAATAATGCTTTTCAACAACGCTTTGAGTGCGCGCTTATAATCTATGGCGTAAGCCGTATCAACTTGTATGCCAGAGCCAATTATCGTTTCAATAAGTTTTTTGGCGGTGTCAAAAGAATTATTGCCGATAAATGAGCCGGTTTGTTCGATAAAATCCAAAGCCCAACGCGCAATGTCGTTTTTTGGAAGCGTTATTGTCCTGCGCGTTGTCGTTGGCTTATCTTTCTGCAATTCAATCTTCTCTCTTGTGATCTCGGCATAATCCACCATCGCCAAAACTTCCGGCTTCAAAACTTTCGCTCCTTTTGAAAGCCCGCACACCTCATCAATAAACGCACCAACGCTCAACGATTTATCTTTCAACGCTTCCTCAAAACTCTTTCCGGTTGCAATCGGCTTTATCTGCAAAATTGGTATTTCGTAATCATCAATAATTTTACGATTGACTTTATTTTCTCGATCTTCTTCCTCCGTCGGTATTTCAATGCTTGCCGGCGACAACTCAAGATTTTCTCGTATCTCCTCAACGATTTGGTCAAAACGCCGTCCGCGTTCGCAAATGATGTGTAAAATCTCGCTCTGTTCTTTTAGTTCGTGTCCCAAAATATCAAATTCGCGCTTCTCTTTATAAAGTCGCAGACCACGCCCAATAAGTTGCGCGGCGGCAAGACCGACTTTCTCAACAGTGTCGCCAAGAACAACAATGGTATAAAAATTGTCGTAATCAACACCCTCGCTGAAAATACGGACTTGATTGACGATCTCGGCTTTGTTGTCATCCAGCGACTGATAATCTGTCCATATCTCGTCATCGCTTTTATTCTCGCTGTGAATAGTGAAAACTGACTTTGCGACCACCGATAATTTTTTTATCAAATCCACTTTGTTCTTCGGCGTATACTGCCGGACTATTTTGGCAATATCAGTACCTTCGCGATTTACTTGTTCCAACACTTCATCAACTTCACCAGAAACTGAATCCGACCAACTTTTTAGATAAGTATCAATCGCGTCCGCGTGCTTGATTGACCGAGCTTTGGTAAGCAACATCGCTTTTTTAACTGGCGCGTTTACTGATTTAAGCGACTCCCACTTCAATAAATGAATGAGCATGCCCCACACTAATTTTTGCCTATCGCTGTCGCTTACTTCGTCCGTTACTCTTTCGTCGCTTGTCCCGCAACCTACGGCAAAAATTCGTTTTCCATAACCCTCGTTGATATATCTCTGCATTGGATACTTGTAAAGATTGTTTTGTCCAAAACTTTCGCTTTCGCCGCCTTTTTCGAGCGATGTTGCGGTAAATTCAAGCACTACGCTTGGTAAAAGTTCTAAAATCGCTTCTGTTGTTTTCTTTTGTTGATAATGATGAGCTTCGTCAGAGATGATCACTGGACGGCGTTCTCGCAAAAATTCCACGAACGATATGGTGTTTTCGCCGCTCTTGTCTCGCCAAAGCGATTCCTCAAGCGGACGGCGCACATACGGTGTTCCTCTCATCGTGTCCTCGCCACCCCTTTGAGTCAAAGCGGACTTATCGTAAAACTTCTGCATATTGAAAACATAAAACGAAATATCCTTGTCTTCCTCCCAACCGCAGGTTTTATCTCGGTACGAATTACCGGTTACTAAGTTATAGGTTAGATTCCATCCGTCGCCAAAAATGCTTTTTACTGCTCGCGGCGTAAAATTTTCTATTGTCTTATCAAATAAAATAGTGTTCGGAGTCAAAATAAGAAAATCTTTGTATCCTTTGTGCCATAAATCTAAAATTGTTGCGCCCATGAGCAGGGTTTTGCCGGAGCCGGTCGCCATTTCAAAACCGACTTTATGCCACTGCACAATTTTTTCCTCGTCATTCTTTGCTTCTTGAAGCGTTTTTTCTTTCAAGCTCCTGCTATCAAAACCATCTTTCCAGAAAAGTTGAAATGCGCTCAACGCTTCAATCTGATACGGGCGCAGAGCAAACTTGAGCAGGTGCTGAATTTTGTCGTAGTTTTCAATCGTTTTTGGCGACGGCGAACCAATGGCGACTTTATATCGCTGATCTTGGCTCACCAAATTGTAAAATGTTTGTGGTTTTGTTCTCATAGCAAATTATATTCTCTCAAAATTGCCGCCGGTATTTTCTTAACAAGTACGCGGTCGTCCAATGCCTCCGGCGGCACGGAAACCGCAACATTGGTAAAAATTGTCAGGTGCTTAAACTTTTCTTTATCAAGTCCGGCAACAATCTTTTCGTATAAATCTGCGGTAATCGTTTTAACCTCTCGTGAAGCAAACGATAGAGAAAAATGATAGCGAGCTGATTGATGTTTTCCAAGATACATAGAGACCATTACAAAACTCATTTCACCAGTCTCTTGAGATAAAACTTGATAAACGCCATATGACAGAATCCTTGGTAGGTTCGGGTGCTTCTCTCCATAAAGCGGTCAACCCTTCGGTTGTTGTTGAGCCAGTTGAAACTCCGTTCCACCTTCCAGCGTTGACGGGAATAGCGGGCGTGTCGACATTCGGAGAAGGTGATGGTTGTTCCATTGTTCTTTCTCCTTGCAATACAGGGATTGATATCCCTCATAAGTAACTGATGGCGAATCGCGTTGCTGTCATACCCTTTATCCGCTCCGAGACGCACCAGCTGGCTGACACTGATACGGTCAACTGTCTGAAGCGCAAAGTATTGATCACTCCGGTTGGCTCTCCCACAGACAATCGACAGAAAGTTACCCTGCCCATCAACTACAATACTCCGTTTGAGACCATTAATACGATGTTTTCCCGAGTATCCGCAGTGTTTCTTACCCCCTTTTTTGACTTCACGACTGAAGCGTCAAGGTAGCCGTTACGCCAGTGGAGGTAGTTCCTGCGATGTGCCTCCTCTTTAAGAAAGATGAATACTTTCCGGAGTGTTCCCTGTTTTACCCAGTGCCGAAAGTAGCGATAGCAGGTAACATACGATACGCCGTAATCATGGGGAAGATCACTCCAGCGGCAACCAGTGGAAAGGACATACAGAATCCCGTCAATGATTTCCTTGAGATCAGCACGCGGTCTGCCCGTTCTCTTCTTTCGTACCGTGAGGCGAGAAGCCAACATCTGAAACTGCCGTAAGGTTAGATCGCTTGGGTACGGTGCCCGCTTCTGTTTTTGAGTGTGCATATGGACATAAGTTAATGCTTCTGTCCATATATTAGCTCAAAAGAGGGTGTTTTGTAATGGTCTCTATGAAGAAAGTCCATATCTTCGGAGGAGCCGTTCTGCTCATCATGGCACTCCTCCTCGTCGGCTCAATGCGACATGATGCGGCGACCTTTGACGAGTCGGCACATATTCCTGCTGGCTACAGCTATATAACCCAACGCGATTACCGGCTCAATCCCGAACATCCACCCCTCCTCAAAGCCCTCTCCGGACTCTCGACGCGCCTCTTCGTCCATCCCCGCTTCCCCACCGATATCCCCTCGTGGCAAAACGACATTAATGGTCAGTGGGCGCAGGGCGCGGCGTTCTTGTATGGAGCAGGTAATGATGCCGAGGACATCATCTTTTGGTCGCGCATCCCCGTCGTTCTTTTGACACTGCTTTTTGGCTGGCTTTTGTTCCTCTGGACAAAAAAACGTTTAGGGACCACCGCGGCATGCCTTACCTTTCTGTTTTTTTCTTTTTCACCGACCGTGCTTGCGCACGCGCGGTACGTGACAACGGATCTCGCGGCCGCGTTCGGTTTTTTTATCGGTCTCGCCACGTTCATCGCATTTTTGGAGCACCCGACCAAACGAAATGTCTTTTTTGCCGGCGTGGCACTCGGCATTGCCCAGTTATTAAAGTTCTCACTCGCCCTACTCATTCCTATTGACCTTATTATTCTTGCCATCTGGTTTTTTGTCTCGCCCACGTTCACACATCATCGGAAGCGTTTCTCCGCGGTACTCGCGCGTGTCGGACAGGCGACACTTATCGCCCTGGTCGGACTTTTGGTCATTTGGGGAACGTATGCTTATTTCACCGCCAACTATCCGCCCGACCGCCAGCTCCGCGACGCCCAGTCCATCCTCTCCACCTACGGCTCCCGTACGCCCGTCAATGTTGACTTCGCCCTCATAAAAAATCCGCTTACCCGCCCCCTGGGACACTACCTCCTCGGCATACTCACCGCACAACAACGCGCGACGGGAGGGAATACGAGCTATTTTCTCGGCACGGTTACCGCCACCGGTTCTCGTCTTTACTTTCCTCTTCTTTACCTCGTCAAAGAATCGCTTGCCTTCCATATCCTCGCTCTTATCGCGCTCTTTCTCGCCGCCGTGCGCATCAAAAAATCAATGCGCAAGGACGCACCGCCACTCCCCGCACGGCTTCGCACATGGCTTGCCACGCATCCGGTTGAATTTTCCTCAATCGTCTTTATTCTGTTCTACTGGGGCTACTCCATTAAATCTCCGCTCAACATCGGCGTACGGCATGTTCTGCCGACCTTCCCCTTCATCTATCTTTTGGTCGCGCGCCAAATTGCGCTCTGGATTCATGACCACCCCTTTCCCAATCCGCGCGGACTTCGCGAGTGGTTGAGAAACATGAAGCATGCCTACATCAACTCCATTCCAAAAATAGCGCTCGTCTCCGTGCTGATGCTGTGGCTTATCATAAGCACGCTCACCGTGTATCCACACTTTCTCTCCTACTACAACATCCTCGGCGGCGGGGCGGCGGAGGGCTACCATATAGCCGTGGACTCAAACTATGACTGGGGACAGGATCTCTACCGGCTCGTTGATTTCGCCGACGAGCACGCAATCAAAAAAATAGCGCTGGACTATTTCGGCGGCGGCAGTCCCAGTTATTCTTTGGGCGACCGCTTTGAGCCGTGGTGGTCGGCAAAAGGTCCCCCGCACGGATGGTTTGCAATCTCGGCAACGTTGCGTGAAGGTTCGCAGGGCATTATCGATCCGGTTCTGCATCCCAAACCCGAGGACTCCTACCCATGGCTCCGCGCCTATACTCCCGTCGCCCGAGCCGGCACTTCCATCTTTATCTACCAACTGCCGTAACGCGCGAGGTGGTGTTTAGCATGAAAAGATAACAATAAAAAGTTCCGACAAGCTTGTCGGAACTTTTTATTGTATCGGTCATCCTTTCATTCTTACTGACAAGATGAAAAAAAGCACGACACGACATTATAAAGGTCGGGCGCGATGTGCACGTATGTCCAACTCACAAGAATAAAGAAAAAGAGAAAAAGACCCACGCGCAAGCCGTACGCGATAAACCAGAGTGAAAGCGTCTGAATCGTCTCCCACATGTCGGCATGCGACTTGGATCCCACCATATCGTACGCATGCGTACCTACTCGCGAAAGCATTTTTTTCATATATTTTTTTAAACTAAAAGTCCTTCATACCCCCTGATGGAGACCGCAAACCGCTCGGTACTCCGCGACTGTTCAATCTACTTCTTCAGTTTAAACTCCCAATCGGGGAAAAACGCCTTCTTATCAAATGTCTCCTTGGACTGTATGAAAATCATTCCCATTATAAGTACTACTACCATGATGGGCAGCGCGAGCGTGCCTGAAACGGCAACTAGCACACCCCACGAGAGCCACGGCAGAAGAAACTGTAGCCCCAAGAACACGCCCGCAAAAACAAGCACGATCGCATTGATCAAAAAAATAAACAAGATCATTGAAAGGAAGAGAGACATAATTATTCAGATTGAGGCATGTATCGCACTGCACGTGCCTCTGTTTTTATGAGCGACAAAAATTCCCTTTTTTGAGAATTTTTATGCTTCCCCATAAGATTATAGTAAACCTCTATAAGCAACTTGTCAAGTATCTCTACCGAGAAACGGCAATCCATATTATACAAAAGACGTGGTATCTGAAACGGATGAGAGATGCCACCGCCGGAGTGTGCGCCGTTTTTCTTTATAATCGGGCACGGAGGCGCCGACGAGCCGCCAGAAGCGAGCGCCATGATTTTTCTCTTTGAGATGGCACAGTTCATGTACGACGAGGTAATCCGCAAGCTCCGGCGTAAGGAAGACAATGCGGTAGTTGAAACTCAATGTGCCGCGCGAAGAACAACTCCCCCAGCGCGTCTTTTGGTTGCGGATACTAATACAGTTGAACGAAAAACCATACGGCGCATTTAATTCCGCAATGCGCCGCTCCACCAATCCCCGCGCGCCTATTCGCAGGCGCAAGTATTCCGCTCGTATCTCTTTTGCGGATGGCGTAGGGGCGGATAACGGCTTTGCTAGAATTTCTAATCGTCGTTTGAGAATCCACGTCGCCTTACTTTGCAGAAATCTTCTCCCCGCACGCTCGTCTCCGCGCCAAGGAACAGTCAGCACTACCTCCCCCTCCCGCGAGATACTCACAGCTATCCGCCGCGCGCGCCTGCTCCTCCGCACACAAAACGGAATCTGCTTCTCGTTCACGACAATAATGCCCGTTTCGTCAATCATATCGCATGCCCGTGCGGGAACGGAAGATCTAAGCGCCGGACATCGGCACAGGTAGTCCTAATTTTTGCAAGGGAAGATAGTTAAAATAATACTGACACCCAACAGAAATAACATAATCAAGGGTATCTTTGTATGCCGGATTCTTAAACCAATCATTGAGAATATAAATATACTCAACTTCTATATTCAGCGGTGCCATAAG
This sequence comes from bacterium, assembly GCA_030697705.1. Lineage (GTDB taxonomy): Bacteria > Patescibacteriota > Minisyncoccia > Sungbacterales > HO2-52-23 > JAUYPE01. The sequence goes on from JAUYPE010000021.1 coordinate 15,839, forward strand.
TTTGCGATATTGCTTTTTCTTGAAATCGCACGTTTGCAACTTTTCATCAACTGAAACTTTTTTTGAAGTTTTAATCTTCGGATGTTTCTGGACTAATATCAGTAATAAACACCGTACCGTCTTTGAAGACTGGTTTTACTACTGGAATAAAATCTGCCATTTTAACATCTACCTTATCAGGATTATCTATGCCCCTCAATATGCCCTCTAATTCCTTAATAAATTCTTTTAATTTCATATGATTTGCTAAATTAGCTGATATCGCCCTTTACCAGTAAAATCCAAGTATTTTTGATCCCGCAAGACTTGTAACTGCTGGCGAATCTTGTCTTTGATGTGCTTGTTATCAGGATGAAGTTTATTCAGCTCATTTTCAAAGGCATAGACATCGTCAAGCATAAATTCTTGTTTTCCCAGCTTATCTATACAACGCATAATGTCGAGTAACCATCCCTTTACAGATATTTCCTTTTCATCACGCAAAAATAATGTCTTTTTCCATTCCATACGCACTTTTTCTTTCGGTTCAATCCGTCCGTCACGGACAAAAAATATTTTCCCCGTTTGTGGAATATTGTTGAGTAATATATTACAACCAATATAATTTGCGCGGTGTGCTGTTGGAGAAAGTGGCTTACGCTCCTCAATCATCTCAGGCACAAAAAAGTGTTTCGGAATGACACAGAAACTGATAACCTCCCATTTCGGTACATCATAATTTAAGAAAAAGAAGTTCGGGTTATTGCCGCTCGATAAGCGTTGGATCATTGTGCGATATGCGCCATCAAGAATCTTATCACCACTCCTATCCTTCTTGCTCTTGAGTTCATAATCTTCGCAACAATTCTTGCAATAGAAATCGCGTGCGGCTTGATTATTTCTATGTCGCTCCAAATCAACGCAACCGCAGTTTGGACAAAATATGGATTCACCAACCCAACTTTCAGTTAAAACACGAACTTTTTGTGATAGGTTTGTATAATTATCGGCAAGTTGTGTATCAAAAGTTAATTTCATACGATACTGCTAACCCAAAGGGTACCATGCGGTTTTAAAACTCTGCAGCATGCTTCCATCCATTTGTAATGAAAATCATAATCATCCTTGAAACCTTTACTCTTATCCCAATCTCCTTTATTGACGCTCACCATTCGTCCGGCGTGGACGGTAATGCCCCCGTTTGAAAGATTATAGGGAGGATCGGCAAAGACCATATCAACCGAGTTTTCGGGAAGTTCGGCTAATAAATCCAAGCAGTTCGCTTGGTAGAGCTTGAATTTTGGTTTTTCGTAGTACGGCTTTTGCATAATTCACTTAAATTAAACTCATCGACTGAAACGCCGAGGAGTGCGCTTATTTTATAGAAAGAATACTTCTTAGCCATGGTATAATCAACTACTCCCCCGCTCGCCCTCGGCGCGCTCGTTGGTCTTTTTAAGCTGTTCAATGTCGCGCAGAAGTGCCTGCAGATCGCCCTCTATCTTGCCGAGCGCCTTATGCATGTCGCTCTCCACCACGCTGTCTTTTTCATCTCGCTCCTGGATCTTATCCATGTCCTCCGAGAGCTCCTCCACATCCTCCGAGATCTCATCCACATCGCTTTCAATTTCTTTCACGTCCTCCTGAATCTCCTCAATGTCCTCCTCCACCTCCTCCAAGCTTTTCGTATTCCGATTGACCGTCATCTGGATAAAAATAGAAAGATAAATCGCCTCCAGCGAAACGATAGTGGTAACGATCAAAAGTACCGCGTCCGGTCGCACCCCGACAACAATCAACCCCAACGAGGCGAGGAAAAGAATGGTGTGAACGATAATAGAGTCGGTCGTACCGATCCATTGGGTAATGCCCACCGCGGCATGCTCAATTTTCTGCTTCGGCGTTTTCATAAAAATAGTCCGCGTACCCTTTCGCTCCATCTTGCACCAAATCATACCGTATCGCAATAAACTCGTATATCCTCGCGGGAGCAGGGACGCCATGCTAGGATGAGACGGGTGTTTTCTTGCATAAGACCTGTCCCCTTATAACCTTTCTACTGCAATGTTCACATTTCGGCTACGACTTTACAAAAATCTTTCAACATATACGCTGTATATGCTTCAAGATTTTTGTTTTGTCTCGCTCGAAATCTGAACATCTCGTAACGAAAA
>JAUYPE010000009.1 GCA_030697705.1 bacterium
AGAGCTTTGAGGCCTTTGATAGCTTCCAGCGCCACATGCGCTTTCTGCTTGGGAGTGAATACTTTTTTCATATATCGCCAGTATACACCGCCGGGGAAGTTGAACCCATTTAGCTGTCTATTTTTTCCAGACCATTATAGATAACAGTGTCATGAAAACCGTCGTTCTCATTGATTCCCACGCGATTATACACCGCACCTACCACGCCCTGCCGCCGATGACCTCGGCGATGGGGGAGCCGGCAAACGCGGTGTACGGCTTTGCGGCGTTTATACTCCGCGTCTTGAAGGAACTCAAACCCGACTATCTCGCGGCGGCATTTGACCTGCCGGGGAAGACCTTCCGCCACGAGCGGTACGAGGCGTACAAGGCGCATCGGCCGCCGGTGCCGGACGATTTGATCATTCAATTCTCACGCGTGCGGGAGGTGTTGGAGGGGTTCAACATTCCTATTTTTGAAAAAGAAGGATACGAGGCGGATGATATTATAGGTACGATGGTGCGACGGTTAGAAAAAGGAAAAGAAAAAGAATGCGAGATCATTATTGTTACGGGCGACATGGACGCGCTCCAACTGGTTGGTCCACGCGTGCGCGTCTATACGATGCGGCGGGGGATTGCGGATACGACGATTTATGATGAGGCGGCAGTGCGCGAGCGCTTCGGATTTGAGCCCAAGCAGATCATTGATTTTAAAGGACTTAAGGGTGATGTATCAGACAATATCAAAGGCGTGAAAGGAATCGGCGAGAAGACGGCGATTGATTTGATTCAAAAATTCGGTTCGGTTGCCGGTATTTACGCGGCGTTGAAAAAAGGAACGAAAAAAATATCGCCGTCCGTGGCGGAAAAACTTATAGTCGGCATGGAAGACGCGCAGGAATCGCGTGAACTTGCCGAGATGGATACGAACGTGCCGATTGAGTTTTCACTGGACGATCTGGCGTGGCGAGACGGCGAGGAGCACCGCGGGGCGATGGCGGCGGTGCTGGAGCGATTCGGTTTTGCAAGTTTGGTGCGTCGTGTGAATGGAACGGGTGCGATGTCCACTACCGCGGCGGGAGTAAAAAAGAAATCAACACGAAAGGGTGATGCCCAACTTTCGCTTTTGGATGGTGCGCATGCCGCGCGGGACGAGGGAGTCAAAATACTTGATTCGCGTAAGGCGTTTGAATTATTTATGGGCGAGGCGAGTGGGCACACAGTTGGTCTCGTAGTGGATGGAGCTGATTTGGTACTCGTCCGCGAGGGGGAGGGAGATATATGGATGTTGGATTCGCGCATCGCGGGTGAAAAACCGGTGAAAGATTTTTTCGCCGCGCGCGAGGATTTCGTTGTGCATGATGCAAAAACGATTATTCTTTTTTTGCGGCGGTTGGGTATTCCACTTGGCGGCTGTGGATATGATGTGATGCTTGCCTCGTATATCCTCGGTGCGCCGGAACGGGATTTTTCTTACAGGGCGATTGTAGAGCGAACACTGGGAAGCGTAGTCACGAGCGCGCGGGAGGCGGCACCAAAGATTTTTGCCGTTGCCGCACACCTGCGCGAAGCCGTTGCGGGCGTTACGAGTGAGGCATTGCTTGCCGATGTGGAGTTGCCGCTCGCGCGCATTCTTGCGTCCATGGAGGAGCGGGGTATTGTCCTTGATACGCCGTTTTTAAAAAAACTCGCGATGCGCATTGATAAAGAACTTAAGAAATTGACAGCGCGTATTTATGAATTGGCGGGCGCGGAGTTTAATATCAACTCATCCCAACAGCTCTCGCAAGTGTTGTTTGAAAAATTGGAACTCGCAACGCGCGGACTCCGCAAAACGGCGAAAGGAGGTGTTGTCTCCACGCGCGAGTCGGAGCTTGAAAAACTGCGCGAGAAACACGAAATTGTGGGCGTTATATTGGACTACCGTGAGGCGATGAAACTGAAAACCACCTATGTGGATGTTTTACCCAAGCTTGCGGATGCGGTAGGGCGGGTGCACACGACCTACAACCAAACGGGAACGGCGACGGGGCGGCTCTCGTCGTCCAATCCGAATATGCAGAATATCCCGACGGGCACGGGATTAGGGAGGGAGGTGCGTCGCGCATTTATCACGGCATCCGGCTACTCACTCGTCTCGTTTGACTATTCTCAAATTGAACTTCGTGTCGCCGCGCATTTGGCAAATGACGAAAAGATGATCGCGGCGTTTATAAAAGGCCTGGATATTCACGCGATGACGGCGTCGGCGGTGTACGGCGTTTCGGAAGAGAGAATAACGCCGGAGCTCCGCCGCGCGGCGAAGGTGTTGAATTTCGGCGTGCTCTATGGCATGGGACCGCAGGCGTTTGCCGAGAATACCGGTATGGCAATGGGCGAGGCGCGCGAGTTTATCAGTAATTATTTTCGTGAGTTTTCCGGCGTGAGGACATATATTGAAGCGACGAGATTATTCGCCGCGGAGCACGGTTATGTTCAAACCCTCCTCGGACGGCGGCGATATTTTCCGGAGATGGGGACAGGTAATTGGCAGGCGCGGCGCGAAGCGGAGCGCATGGCGGTAAACCATCCCATTCAAGGAACCGCAACGGGTGATATTATCAAACTCGCGATGATTCGTGTGGACGAGTGGGTAGTGAAAACGAAAAAAGAAGAGAGCGTGCGAATGCTTTTGCAGGTGCATGATGAGCTGGTGTTTGAAATCGCCGAGCAGGAAATGGCGGTGGTGCGAGAGATTAAAAAAATAATGGAGAGTGTTATAAAACTTAAAGTGCCATTAGTGGTGGATGTGAAGGCGGGTCCGAATTGGGGCGACCAGGAATCAATTTTGAAAAATTCATAATCCATGCTCTATCTGCTTTTCGGACCCGATACCTACCGAAGCCGCGAAAAAGTGCGGGAGATGATCGGTCAACACCGCACAAAAACAGGTGCAGCGTTTCAGGTGAAGCGCTTTGATGCGGAGGAGGATGATATGCGCGCGACGGCGGCGGAACTGGGAGCTTCTTCTCTTTTTTCGCCTAAAAAACTCATAGTCATTGAGCGCGTTTTTACTGTTCCTCATGCGATTGAGATTATCATTGATGCTGCCGCATCCGTCGCGGGACAGCGCGATTGTATTGTGGTGCTCTGGGACGGCGCGCTTAACGCCGAGGCGAAGCGGCGTAGTGCACGGTTTGAGAAGGCGGCGGACAAGGTGCAGGATTTTCCTTTGTTAACGGGTGTGAAATTAAAACAGTGGATTCTGTCCACGGCGGCGGCGCACGGTGTTGTACTCACGGCTCCGCACGCGGCGCGACTCGCCGAACAGGGGGGTGACCTGTGGGGGATAATCCACTATCTGGAAAAGTGCGCATTAGGTACGACGGATGACCTTATCAATTCCGATGACAAGCGGACGTTTAAATTCGGCGATGCATTTTTCCGGTCCCGCCGCGAGGCGCTGGGACACCTCTTTGCCCTTTTTGAAGAGGGCGTTGATGAGTTTCGGCTTTTCGGTTACCTCATCAACTACACGGAAAAAATGCTCGCGGTGAAGTTAAGTGAAGAGGCGCATCGTCCGGTGCCGGACGTGTTCGGTATCCATCCGTTTGTTGCAAAAAAGGCCTCTGGTGTTTTGCGCGGGATTTCCAGCGAGCAGTTGCGCGGTCTCCTGGGGCGTATGGTGGACGAAGATATGAAGATTAAAACTGGTCGTTCAACGCCGCGCGATTCTCTTCTGCGGCTCACGCTCCGTATCCGTTAATCCTGTCCCCATGAGGATTCACACATCTACTCTCGTCCGTCATTCCGAGTGAAGCGACTGTCAGTAGGCGTCCCGTGAGGGAGGAATCCCGTCAATATTGAGCATACTGAAATCATACGGGATTCTTCACTTCGTTCAGAATGACGAAGTTATTTTTAAGATTCATTCTGATAAAAAACAACCCTGAAAAGCAGGGGTTGTTTTGGGAAAGTACGCAGAGTGATTATTTCTTCTTCTCGCCGGTAGCCAATTTCGTCATACGCGACTTGAGGCGGTTCGCCTTATTCTTGCTGATGGCGCGGGTTTTTGCCGCCTTATCCAGCGCCTTATAGAGTGGAGAGACGAGATCCAGCGCCTTATCTTCCCCGGTCGCGACGACTCGTTTGATCTTCTTAACCACCGTCTTGTACGCGTCGGTACGTTTAAGATTTCTCGCGCGCCGCCGTATGGACTGACGGAGTGCTTTCTTGGCTGATTTGATATTTGGCATAAGTATCAACAGGGTAGCATGAGACCAAAATTTGTCAATAAAAAAAGTGCAGATATGCTTGACACCTTTGGGGTGATTGTACCTTAATCTTTGTGTCTTATCACGTTTTTCATCCTGTCCCGTAGCTGTGCCGCTTGTTCAAAGTTCATGGCCTTAACCGCGCGTTTCATCTCGAGTGGTGTAATGAAAACTACCCGAGAAGGTTTTTGTATGCTTTGTCTCGCCAAGCAATGTCGTAGGGAACGACTTTCTTTTTCTGATGATCAACCCAGTAGAATACACGCCAATCGCTGATGCGCACTTTGTGTAATCCACGCAGGTCATGCGGCAAATTTTTCATTGATGCGCCAATAGTTTCAGGATGTGTCGCAAGATGTTCTAATGTCCGTATCCTGGGGTTTGGAGTTCCCTCGCCTTCAGGCGAAGGCTTCAGCATGATATGCTCAGGACATGGGACAAAAGTACCGAAAATCATCGCATGGTCTGTATGACCTCAAAGCACATGTCATCTGGATCAC
>JAUYPE010000023.1 GCA_030697705.1 bacterium
GGCTGTTTCAGTAATCATATCCCGGAAGCGTATCACGCGCTCCCAGGTGGAGATGAATCCCTTCGTTCCCTTAAATTTGTTGAAGATCCTCACTCTCTTTTACTGGTTTGAAAGAGTGCAGGATGTATGTGGCCTTATGCATCCTACGCCCAAAAGAGCCGCAGTTTCTCCGAAACGACGCGCTCGAGGGCCTGCGCGGCAGGGCGGAGGAACTTGTAGGGCGCGATCTCGTCCGGATTTTCCGCAAGCGAAAGCGCAAGCGCCTGCCGGTACGCGAGCCGCAGTTCAGTATTAAAATGCACAATCGCAATGCCGGCATGCACCGCCGCAATGACATCCTCATCAGCGATTCCGGAGCCGCCGTGGAGGACGAGCGGAATGCCTGCCGCCTCGCGGAGCAGGGCGATCCGCTCGATATCAAGCCGAGGGTTGCCGCCGCCGCGGAGCATGCCGTGGAGATTGCCCACCGCAGGTGCGACGAGGTCAACGCCGGTCTCGCGCACGAACCGCGCGAGCTCCTCCGGCTTGGTGAGGTGCTCGGCGTTGACCTCCGCACCTGCGGGAATGGCGTCGAGAAGCTTCGACGACTCACCAATGAAACCGATCTCGCCTTCGACAATGATATCGGGGTTCACGCGCCGCACGAGCTCGACGCAGCGTTTAGTCGTCACCACGTTCTCGTCGAACGAGAGCTTCGCCCCGTCGAAAATGACCGCGTCAAACCCTGCGTGCGCGGCTTCCTCGACCTTCTCGAGAGAGTAGCTGTGGTCGGCGTTGAGGAAGATCGGGTAATCGTATTCCTCGCGGATGCTCCGAACGAGCGCGGCAACTTGTCGCACTCCGATAAAGCTCCGCTCGCCCTCGGAAACGCCGATTATAACTGGCGCTCTAAGCTCGCGGGCCGCGCGGAACACTCCCCAGAGCGCGTCCACGGTGGAGATGTTGAAATGGCCGAGTGCGCGCTTTCGTGCAGCGGCGTCAATTATGTAATCGCGGAGAGAATTCATGTCACCAAAAAAGACCGGTTTCTCGCACATTGTATTTCGTATTTTGTATCTTGTATATCGTATCGTAACGAAAATACGGCGGATGGACACGAAATACAAAATACGAGATACAAAATACACGCTGTGGGCTCCCATCGGGAGACGAAAAGAGAACAGTAGCTACAAGCTCGCTCTCCCTGCCTTTAGTACTCTCGCCATCCAGACAAGTTCGTCAAGGAACGCGCCCACGCGCTTCTCGAGCCCCGCGTCAGCGGGCGTCCCGCGAGGCCCGAATGTAGTGCCCGCGTTCGGGAAGTAGAGCGTCTGGTGAATCGCGACGAGCCCGAGTTCGCGGAGCACGGGCAACAGATTTTCCACCATGCGCGCGCCGCCCCACGGCCCGCCGGAAACCGCAGCGATTCCTACGGCCTTGTGCTTGTACTCGTCGAATAGCAGATCAAGCGCGGCCTTGAGAGTCCCCGGGTAGCCGTGGTTGTACTCAGGCGAAACTATAAGGAGACCGTCCGCGCGGCGAACGGCGTCTCGCCACGGCGCGTTTTTCTCTTTCAGCGCTCCCCCGTAGTCGTTCGCCGAAAAAGTAAACGCGCGCACGTCAAAAAGCTCTGTCGCGACATCCGTCCGATAACCCAATTTTTCAAGCAAAAACTGCGCCACCGCCTCGCTCTGCCGCCCTTCGCGGTTCGTCCCGAGAAGGAGTGGGATGAATAGAGGGGTGTCGTTCATAGCACGACATTTGACATGTAACACTTGACCTTTGACATGTGACCTTCGAACGACTTCCGGCAATCGCGTGTCAAAGGTCAATGGTCACATGTTCGCTATCTATTCTGCAGCAGTGCACCATACTGCGCAAGCAAGCGCGTGAGTTGGCGGATCAGCGCACGGATCTGGCGAATCAGGAGCTCGGCGCGATTCTGCGTACTTTTTTGCGCTGAAGAGGTAGCAACGGCAACTCCCCCAGCCGCAGACGGAGAGGCCTCTGTCGATTGCACCGCTTGAGCACCACCCGCCTCCTCTCTGACGCCAAGCGTCGTCGTCGCCGCGGCCGTGAGCGAGCGCAGCGACTCATTCGAGCGCGAATCAATCGCCGTTACGTGGTAGCGATAGTAAGTATGCGGCACGAGTCCACTGTCGCGATAGGCAGTCGTTGTCGGCGTTGCGACAGTCTCAACAGGCGTGCAGTATCCGCCAGAACAGCGATACAGTCGATAACGCGTGACAGCGTTGTTATCAACGCTTGCCGCCCACGTGAGCTCAATCTCGACCTCGGAGAGAACATGCGCCCTGAAATCCGGCGGCGGCGCAGGTCGCGTAAAATCGCCGCCGTCAACCGGAGCGGTGATGGAAAACGCGATATATGCATCGTCTGCGTTCACATTCCCGGAGCTGTCCCTGCAACGCACCGCAAACATATAGCTCTCGCCGAGACGCAAACTCTTGACGACCGCACGGTGCAGAGTGGCGCCAGAGGTCGTCGCAAACACACCATCAAGCTCTAAGAACGCCTCGCCGCCTGCGCTCCCGAAACGGCACTCCGCGCTCCGATCGGTCTTGAGCGAGAGCTCGACATTGCGCTCGCCGCCAAAGAGCCCGCCACGCGGTGCAAGCTCGCTCCGCAGCGGCGGGAGTATGTCCTCAGCAGCACCTGCCGCAGCGGGAGACAGCAATAAAGCTACCAATACCGTTGTGTAGACTGCGCGCTGCATAATGAGTGAGTAAAATAGACCGACAGATTGGTTAAGGCAACACAGACATAGGGGACAGACATAGGGAATGAGACATAGGGGACAGGCACCATTTATTTTCCCCGCGGTCTCCCTGGGTTGCGCATGGTTGCATCAAGCTTGAACTGCTTCACCGTCTTTTCCACCCAACTCTCACCGCCGTATGGCGCGCCTTTGTTTACCGAAGTTCTGATCTCTTCCAATTCCTTTAATGACTCGGGGGTATTGATCCACTCCTTGTATGTTGTGGAAATCTCTAAAGGGAATGGGGAAAGTAACTTCTCCCGCGCAGAAGCGCCGTGGATTCTGCGCCATGCGCTTCCCCATCGCCACTCCTCGGCTTGTGTGACGAGTCCTGCGCGCACAGGATTTCGCTCAATGTATTTAAGCACGGTCAAAAGGTGCGGGTCTTTTTGTATGAGAAACGATTTATACCTCCCTTGATAGAGCGGACCGGTGCCATTCGTATGTGTTCTTGCCTTGACTTGCCGCGTGTGTGCATTCGTCAAACGGTGCATGAATATACCCAGGTCTCCATCCTTTTCTGGATACAGAAGGAAGTGCCAATGATTCGGCATAATTGAATAGGCAAGAACCCGCATGCCATACTCATCCCGAACATTCTCGAGAATCGTTTCGAAAAGAAGATAGTCTTCGCCAGAGTTAAAAATCTGCAAGCGCATAACTGCGCGATTGATGACGTGGTACTGGTATCCGGCTATGTCGACTCGTGCAACTCGAGGCATGATCAAAGCATATCATGCCGTTAGAATGATGAGAATGGTGCCTGTCCCCTTTTCCTGTGTCCCCTTTTCCTGCCTTTTCCTTCTTTTCCTTTTCAAAGCATATCATGCCGTTAGAATGATGAGAATGGTGCCTGTCCCCTTTTCCCTGTCCCCTTTTCCTCTTTTCCCTTCCCTTTCTCCTTTCTCTTTTGGCCTATAACGCTCGGTTGAAAATTACAATATTTATTGCTATCATATACATAACATTTAACATTTTTTCTATGAAAATGCATGCCATGTTGTATACGGGAGTGTTTTTTATTATAGGAACTTTATTTTTTAATTTTTCTGTGTCGGTCGCGAATGCTGGGTTTTTTGGCAATTCGACTCAAAATACCGTTTCCCAGACTCCCTATCTTTCTGGGATATTTAATAAAAGCTGGATCTCGAATCTTTTCTCCGGATGGCGCATTCAGTCCGAAAAAATCATTGATGTTCAACAAAAATATTCTGTAACGATTACACCATTTACCGACGGAGGGCGTGTTGACTGGAGCCCTCAAAATCTAATCGCATTTGACCGGAAAAATGGTGATGGCATATATCAGGTTTTTACAAGGAAACCCGACGGTTCAGACGAAACGTGTCTCAGCTGCAAAAATTCCCAGTTAACAGGAAGAGGTGTGGGACAACCTGCCTGGCATCCATCAGATGAGTTTATTGTCTTCCAAGTGGAGAAAAATGAACATCCGGAAGGTGCATTTATCAAACGGCAACTTAACCCGGGCGTAGGAGTTTTTCAAGATCTTTGGGCCATGAATGTTAAATCTAATCAGGTATATCCTCTCACTAATATACCAATTGGAGCAGGGTATGGGGTACTGCACCCTCACTTTTCATCTGATGGAAAAAAGCTGGCATGGAGCGAAATGTATGAGAAGCCTTCGCTAAAAAAAGGCTACGAATTTGGGAAATGGAAATTGAAAATTGCGGACTTCCAAGTTGACAAAAATGGAGTGCGCCTTGCCAATATCCAAGAATACCAGCCTGGAGACGATGTATTTTATGAAAACCATGGATTTTCCCCCGATAGCCGACAACTCGCCTTTAGCAGCAATTTAAAAAAAGGCACGGTAGTATTGTCTAACAATAATATCTATCTCATGGATTTGCGCACAAAAAAATTAACCCAGTTGACAAACAAAGACTATAACGAGCATGCCCAATTTTCTCCGGATGGGAAAAAAATTATCTGGATAACCAACAAAGATAACGTAAATCACGGCACTGACTATTGGATTATGAATGCTAACGGCAGTGGAAAACAGCGCCTTACATACTTCAACACTCCTGGCCACTCACAGCAGCACAATCTTGATATTGGAAGCCGGGAAACGGCTGCAGATTCTTCGTGGTCCCCGGATGGAAACCGATTTGTTGCGTTCTATTTTACTGTGGACAATATCCGCAATGTGCTTACCAGTAATGTCAGGGAGCATATCTTGATGATCACACTCAAGCATTAGACCCACTGATTAAGCATCAATATGTTCTCGCCAGTGCTATTTTCTCTCCCAGCTATCTGCTTCGTAGCGCCAATAACTAATCTCAAGATTTTTTACTTCGTTAAAGACCGCATTGAAATAATACGCGTAACGATTTCCTCGCGGCTTGCGGCGATGGCCGCTAGGGAAAGTTTGGAAACCGTTGGTTTTTAAATCTTTTTCCATAGAATAATTCTTATCGTAATCATCATGCCTCATGCGCCACCCCTCCTCTACTACTTTCCAAGGTTATACAACCTCTTGATCTCGTCTTTTGAGAGCGCGCGGTTGTAGATGCGGACGTCGTCGTGAGGCCGTATCAGTATCCACAGATTGTGACTTGACAAAAAGATATCATCGCGTGTACACTTATAATGTATTTCTAGAGAAAAGCACTGCTTCTGGTTTCGTCCTTAAGCGGTGCTTTCCTTTTTATATTCCAGCTTATTTCGCAGTTCATTCATAAACCATATCTTTTCTTTCGCCGTTTGCTTGAGCAGATGTGAACAATTCTTGATGTCTGGACTCAATACAACTTCTAGCTTCTTATTTGCATACAAATACTGCACCAACGAGTAGAAGTCGCCATCGCTCGTGACAATCACCGCCTTATCGTATTCATGTAATTCAAGCGACGCCCATAAAACAAGGTCCGCGTCAATATTTCCTTTGATTTTACCAGTCTCATCCGGGATAGTCGGTTTAAATTTCAAAAGAAACCCCGCTTCCTGAAGGCGATCGTAGAGTGACTGGTTCAGCGCCACAAAGCCGATAAACAGGTACGCTTTTTTGACGCTATACTTTTCGGCAAGATAAATCCTGAATTTTTTATAATCCAGCTTCCAGCCAAGTTTTTGAATACCCAGATTCAAGTTTTGGCTATCTATGAACGCGTAATTGTTTAAAATACGCATACCACTGTCGCGGGCTTCTAACGGGGTTGTAGGAGTTGGATATCATGCTCACCTGCCGATGTTATACAGCCTGCGTATCTCATCGGGGCTTAAAGCTCTATTATAGATGCGGACGTCGTCGATGAGACCGTCACGCAAAAGCACGGACCACAAAACGAAGGGTGCGTTCGGGTATATATAAACTCTGTGACATCGGATCCTTGAATAGACCGGCAGGTTGATTAAGAATAGAGTTGGCTGTGAGTCCCTATCGCATAAAGAAAGACGGTTTCCTCGTCAATCTTTCTATATACGATTCGCCAATCACCCGTTATATTTATACTCCTATATGAAGCATAGTTACCCGCGAGCTTGTGATTACCAAGGAGTGGGTTGAATTCATCCTCGAGCATATAGACAAGCCGTTCGGAGGCACGCACCGTAACTTTTTTCGGTGCTTTCGCCCATTGCTTTTTGAATCGCGAGGAGTACTCAAATTGCATACCTTACGATTCAAGACTAACGACGAGTGCGTCAACGGTCTGAAACGGACCTTTCGTCTTGCCTTCTCTATGCTCTGCCTCCGCCTCTTCAATAATACGCTCGAGATAGGGCGACGGTTTAAACGATGCCGAGATGACGAGTTCCCGGTCCCGCACAAACTGACGCAGAAAAACATTCACCGCGGTGCTCAGAGGCACCCCCAGCTCCTTTGCCGTTTCCTGAGCGGAGGACTTAAGCCTTTTGTTGGTTTTTATATTGAGTATAGTTGTATCCATGTATACCACTATATACATATCGGTATATTCTGTCAAAAGCGCTCCATCTGTTGCAATATCCTATGCGCGTTTAATCCATAATTCCTGATTCTTAATTCATGCTTCACGTCCCCTAATTCATACTTCATGCTTCATCGTCCAACGTTATACAGCCGCTGGATTTCCTGCGGGGAGAGGGCGCGGTTGTAGATGCGGACGTCGTCGATGAGGCCGTTAAATTCTGTGTTTGCCGTATTAGTGTTAACGCCGATTTCTAACGGTTTCTCGTAATAGGTGATTGAACCAGAAGCACCTGCATTAGTCGCCACCTCAACGCCATCAAGATATAAACGCATTGTTTTGCCTCCACTACTCCACGTTCCCACTAAATGATGCCACGTATTCAAGGAAACTGGTGTGGTTCCGGTTTTATACAGGACGCTATCAATGTTCAGAGTAAAATTCATGTTGGAGGTGCCAACATCTTGCTCAACACCGTATGAGACATGAGGGTCGGTAGGGACATTTTTTGGTTTGTTAACAACTTGCGCATATGAACTCGCCGAGTTATCCTGCCAATAAATCCAGGTCGCCACGCTAATAGCAGTAGCTGGTTCAAATGCGCTGTTACGTGCAACACTCACATAATCATCCACCCCGTCAAACGAGAGCGCCTGCCCGATCTTGCCGATCGTCTTCTTCGGCCCGTTCGTGAGGGTGCCGGTGGCATAACTGCCGCTGCGGTCGTATGCCTGCACCCCAGCCATGTCCGGGCCGTCAAAGCTCCACGCGCCGACGAGGCCGTTCGTGAGGGAGTCGGTGTAGCGCGGCGCGTTCACCTTGAACGTGCCGCCGATGTTGTAGAGGCGTTTGATTTCGTCGGCGGAGAGGGCGCGGTTGTAGATGCGGACGTCGTCGATGGAGCCGGAAAGAAACGTATCAGCGGCGCCTTGACCATTCCGTGCGCCAATATAAAACGGGTAACCGGTGAAATCTTTTTCCGCATCGCCGCTACCGTTGGTCACCGCAGTACTCCCTTGCAAAACACCATCAACATATAGATACAACGAGACATCCTCGTCAAAAACACCTACTACATGATGCCATACATTATTATCAAAGGATGAGCTCGTTGAACAAACATCATCGCCGGACACACTATTAGTATCACGTACAATCCACTCGATCTTTCCTGATGTGCACCCGGACGCATTAAATATCAAGCGGATGGTCTCATCACTGATACCAGTATTCGCAAGCGAGCCAACAATATCTGCCGTTACATTTGCAAGTGATGGCGCTTTAACCCATGCAGTGAATGAGAAATCAGCGCCATCCGCGAAGATAGGAGCGTACGTCGTAGAAACATAATCATCCACCCCATCAAACTCGAGCGCCTGCCCGATCTTGCCGACGGTGCGCGCAGGGCCGTTCGTGAGCGTACCGGTGGCGAAACTTCCGCTGCGATCATAGGCGTTCACCCCCGCCATGTCCGGGCCGTCAAAGGACCACGCGCCGACGAGGCCGCTTGTAAGCGAGCCGGTATAGCGCGGCGCGTTCACCTTAAACGTGCCGCCGATGTTGTATAGGCGTTTGATTTCTTGTGGTGAGAGCACCCGGTTGTAGATGCGGACGTCGTCCAAGTTGCCATTCAAATAATAGCCGTCAAACTCGCCGAATCTTCCAATAGCCGTTATAAACGAGTCGCCTGCTGGATTTGTTGTAGAGGTTTCTGTTTTATCTAAAATGCCATCAATATATAAATTGAGTGTCCAGTTCCCTGTTGTTCCGGTTCTTGTCGCGGCGTAATGATGCCAATTATCGTCAGAAATTGATCGCGTTGAAGTAATGTTCGAACCACCAGCCCAATTCCAAAATTCAAACTTATTGTCTGTAAGAGCAAAGGTAACTGCATAATTTCCGGATTGTCCATTAGAATTCGCCACAAATGCCTGAGCGGTTGTATAATTTCCATTCGCCTTAAACCATCCGGAAAATGAAAAATCTCCTAGGATATTTAGGGAAGCAGATGATCCAATATTCACACGATCATCCACCCCGTCAAAGGAGAGCGCTTGGCCGATTTTGCCGATTCCTCGTACCGGGCCATTGGTTAGCGTGCCGGTATTGTTGTTGCCGCTGCGATCATACGCCGCATTTCCTGCCATGTCCGGGCCGTCAAAGGACCAGGAGCCGACGAGGCCGTTCGTTAATCCGACATATACGGGGCGTTGGATAATAACCGCCGCGTCCGCTATGTGGGGCGCGAAAAAAGAAAGCAAGACAACGAAAGAGAACACTATACCGTTAACAATATTTTGTTGTGGATAAGTGCTTGACATGAGATGCTGGTCGTGTATGCTATACATACATTCGGCGATTTGCCGCGGCCCCGCCCACAAGGCGGGGAATATTATTTATACAACTTTCGAAAAGTCTTTTTTACTCTATGGAAATCCTCTTCATCGACTATGCCAAGACGGGTAGATAGTCTCCGATAATCTATCGTCCTCACCTGATGGAAACAGACAAACATATCCTTGCCCTCCTGTCATATTTGCACATACCATGTCCCCTCCTTCTTCTGTGATGTCGTGGGCGCGACAAGATAAAATTCTCTGGATAATTTTTTCAAAACAATCCCGGGTCTTGAAAAGAGATTGCTTTTCCCATTCATTTCAGATCCCACGTTTTCTCCAAAACTTATCCACCACAAATCACGCTCTCTAACAAGAGGTGGGACTGCCCGAGAATTATGCAGCTTCTCTTTCAAGCGTATCCATTCGAGGAATCGTTTGATCATATGCGTGAAATTAACTCATTATACCACCAGAGCGGAGTGCCGAGACGATCGTGGTGGCGATGACTTTTTTCCCACCGTTGGTCAGGGTGCCGTGATTGTTCTTCCCCGGGCGGTCTATGGCCGCGGTACTTGTCATGTCCGCTCCGTCAAACGACCACGCGCCGACGAGGCCGTTCGTTAATCCTACATATAAAGGTCTTTGGATAATAACTGCCGCGGAGGCGTTTTGAGCGGCAAAAAAAAGCAGGAAGAGCAGTGGTAATATAATTTTCAATTTACAATTTTCAATTTTCAATAAATG
>JAUYPE010000026.1 GCA_030697705.1 bacterium
ACGCAGACATCAATCGCTTGAGTACCGGACGCCTGCCGATGTATATTTCAAGAAGTCGTAATCAAAACAATTATTCATTTTTTCAAGTTTCGCCGCCGAAGTTATCCGCATTTACCTGTCTAGACAAACCAGACCACCTTACTCCTCCTGTGCCTTCATTCTGTAGCTCGTCGCATAATCCGGCGACTCATCCAGAAGAGACCCCAAGGGGTCATGAATGAGCAAACGCTCATCAGTGATCTCGGCAATTTGGTCGTCCAACAACTGTTCTTTCAATAATTGCGTCAACTCGCTCGGCGATAAGCGCACGATGCGCCTCCTTTCTGGATGAGAGATTTCATGCTTTGTTGTAAACGAACTCTTATGATATCTGTACCACAATTATTATGTAGAGTCAACTGCATCGAGTTGCGTCCGCGGATTGCATGCAACAGCCCCCCGTGAGAGCATAAAGCTATGGACAATCTGTTTTCACGCACTCTAAACAGCATACAAAGCGCCGGAATTATAAACGCCTATCGCCACGCTAAAGAATACGCGCTTGACCTCGTTTTCCCCAAGGCGTGCCTTCGGTGCGGAAGCGAGGGCGCGTGGTGTTGCGAGTCATGCACGGCGAAAATCATCGTCGTCCCGCCCCAGTGCTTCGTCTGCCACACGTTAGCTCCCGCAACCACCAAGAATCCCGCAGGTAAAACTTGCGAGCATTGTCGCAAAAATACACCGGTTCAGTATTTTTTCTCGCCCTTCATCTATCAAGACGAAACCGTCCGTACGCTTATTCAGGCACTAAAATACGAGCGTATCCGTTCGCTTGATGCGTGGTTCGCCGCGGCACTTGCTGATTATCTCCACTATTTTCAAATTGTCATACCCGCTGATGCACTGATTATTCCCATCCCCCTCCATCGCCGGCGCCACCGCTCGCGCGGTTTTAACCAGTCAGAACTCATCGCCCAAGCGCTCGGAACGCGGCTCGGCGTTCCGGTCGCGTGTGATGTGCTCATAAAAAAATCCGCCACGGTACCCCAAGCGGATCTCCCTCGCAGGGAGCGGCTCACTAATATCACTGGATCATTCTCCATCGCGCAAGGCATGGAAGAGAAACTGCACGACAAGACGGTCATTATCCTTGACGACGTCAAAACAACGGGAGCGACGATAACCGAAACCGCGTATATACTCAAAAAATCTGGCGCCCGCCGTGTGTGGGCACTTACTGTCGCTCATTAAAAAAATCACTTCTACTCATTCGTTACCCGCAGAATCTCCTCAATGGAGGTGATATGTTGGGCGGCGCGCAAGAAACCCTCCTCCAGCATGGTGAGCATGCCCTCCTCGCGCCCACGCTTGTTCAGATCATCAGCGGTAGCGCTTTTGACAACCAGTTCTTTGATCGTTTCCGTCATTTCCAAGACCTCATGAATACCGATGCGTCCCTTATAGCCGTCAGGGGATTCAGCCGTTTTTTTCGGCCGCGCCCATGGAATATCTTTTGCCGTCATGGTTGCCTTAATCGCCTTCTCACGCTTGAGCATCTCCACCACGCGCGCAAAATCAAACTCCTTCTCAAAGCGCTCTATTTCGGCATCTTCAAGCGTATAGGTTTCATATTCCGGAGAGAGGCGGCGCACGAGACGCTGGGAGATAATAGCCGTCACGGTTGAGGCGATGAGAAACGGCTCCACCTTCATATCCAATAAACGCGGCAGGGCGCCAGCGGCGGAGTTAGTGTGGAGCGTAGAGAGCACGAGATGACCCGTTAATGCGGCATTAATAGCAAGCGAGGCGGTCTCGTTGTCGCGAATTTCCCCTACCATGATCACATTGGGATCCTGCCGCAGGAGAGAGCGCAAGCCGGAGGCGAACGAAAGCCCAATATCGGGACGCACTTGGGTTTGATTGATACGCGGCATACGGTACTCTATCGGATCTTCAACGGTGGAGATATTCACCCCCGGAATATTGAGCATCTCCAAGACGGTGTACAGCGTCGTCGTCTTACCCGATCCAGTCGGACCGGTGGCAAGAACGATGCCGGTCGGGCGGCGAATGGCGCGGTGGATGCGCTCTAAATTTGCTCCGACAAAACCAAGTTCTTCCAAGGAAAACACTTTGGTGGACTCGGGCAAGAGCCGCATGACGATCTTCTCACCGTCAAAAACCGGTAAAATAGAAACGCGAAACGAAATCTTATATTCTTCGGTCTCTATCTTAAACCGCCCGTCCTGAGGTAAGCGATGCTCGTCAAGCCGCAAGTTCGCCATGACCTTAATGCGCGCAACGATGCCCGGCGCGATTGACTTGGGCAGGGTCATCGCATCATGGAGAATTCCGTCAATGCGGTAGCGCACGATGACCTCTTTTTCCAGTGGTTCAACATGGATATCCGAGGTGCTCTGCAAAATCGCATGGCGGATAAGTGTGTCCACAATGCGGATCACGGGCAGATCCTCGGCGAGTTTTTTGAGATCCTCCTCTGCATCGCCTCCCGCCTCCCCTTCGCGCGTGTAGGCAAGCGTCTCACTGTCTTTTTTGATAATGTCGCCAAATTCCGCCTCTAAACTTTTTTGATACTGGCGCAAAATCGCCTGTATGGATTCGGGCGTCGTCAGGCGCGGAAGAATTCTTAAATTCGCTTTTTTCCTGATAAAATCAATCGTCTGTAGATCCTCCGGATCCAGCATCCCGACCTGCAGATCGTTGCCGGTTTTCTTGAACGCGACAATGTTGTTTTTGCGCGCGACTGGTTCGGGGATAATCTGTAAAATAGCGGGATCGATCGTCTCGTGCGTGAGATCCACGAACGGGATACCCAGAATATACGCCTCCAGCCGTTTTAACTGGTCTTCAGTCAAATGACCGCCATTCAAAACGGCATCGCGGAGTGTTCCCCCATTGCTCACCGTAGCCGACTCGGCTTTTTTGAGATTTTCGGGCGTGATGAGCCCTGAATCCAGTAAAAACGCCTTTAATTGTGCTTCGTCTATTTTCATAGCTTCTGTCATTCCCGCGAAGGCGGGAATGACAAGCGATTATTGGAAACGGCTTGTGCCAAGCTCACAGATTAAAGTGCTACCTCGCTGATTCTTGAGTATGAAGCACGCCAGCAACCTTCTCCACTACCTCCTCAAGGCGGTAATTCGTCTTCAGAAGATAGGTGGTCGCACCCAACTCCAGCGCGCGGTTGATATCGGAATTCTCCTCCAAATTGGAAAGAATAATCACCGGCAGCTTCGCCGTCTCGGGATCCTTACGGATCATTTCCAGCACCTGAAAACCGTCCATCTTGGGGAGGATCAGGTCCAATAACACCAGATCCGGCTTTTCTTTTTTGATAAGCCCGAGACCAATTTCACCGTCAAGCGCGCTCACCACCTGATATCCCGCATCATTGAGCACGACGGTTAGCGCATGCTGGAGCGCCGGTTCGTCTTCTATGAAAATAATTTTCTTCATGTCTTGTACTGTGACAGGTGAGCCGTCCGGCAACTGCAGAAACACCGTTGTTCGTCCCGCTCCCCGCCTTTTTTCTTAAAACCTGATAAACTTTTACCGGAATTTATCCTTCATGGGCTTCCGAAGACCTGCGCGCCACCCCCACCTGCACTAAAGGAACCGTGAACCAGAAGGTCGTACTCTTTCCCTCCTCGGAAATAAATCCTATACGCCCGCCGCCCGCCTCAATGATTCCCTTGGCGACATAGAGCCCCACACCCGTCCCGCGCGTCTGCTGATGTTGGGCGTTACTCCCGCGAAAAAACTTGTGGAACACCATCCGATGTTGGCTCACGGGAATGCCCGTGCCCGAATCGCGGATTTCCCAGCGCAGGAATGCGCCTGCGCGTGCGATGCCGACAGCAACCGTTCCCGGACCAATACTGTAGTGAACGGCATTCGCGACCAGATTCTGGATGACGATTTTAATCCGCTCAATGTCGGCATATACGGAGGAAAGATCGGACGGCGCGTCCAAAGAAAAATTAATCTGGGCAGCGTGAGCGTATCGCTCGTAACCGGCAATTATTTTCTGCGTGAGTTCTTCCAGTTTGAACGATTCGGGGCGAAGAATCAGCGTACCAGCCTCAAACCGACTCACTTCCAAAAGCATATTGACGAGCTCTATCATATTTTCGGCCGTATCGCGCAAGGTGCGGAACGAGTCGGTCATCCGTTCGGGCGAGGCACGGTGGCTCGGCGCGTGCTCCATCAGATCAACCGTCCACTTAAAAACCGAGAGCGGCGAGCGAAGCTGGTGGGAGATGATGGAGATAAACTCCCCTTTCATGCGGTTGGCCTCTGCAATCTTGTTGAAACCATGGATGACGGCGTTACCAATGACAAGGAGAATCGCGGTAACAATGCTTACCATAATGATTGTCCCCGACTCATCCACAAAACGCGCCGTGATGGCGTAGGTGGCGAGAAGCCCGATAATGGTCACGACGCCCATAACCAAAAACAAGAACGGAGGGCATGACCACACGGCCCACCGCAACTCCTCGCACTCGGCAATAATATTAATTCTTCGCAAAAAACTATGCATAGCGGAATGTGTTCAGTATACACCATTCTCCACACGGGGAGAAATTGAGGATGGGACTTACGCGTTTTCCTCTACACCGTCATTCCAAGCGCAAGCGACTGCCAGCAGACGTTACGCTCCCGAATGACAACCCAAACGCGTAAGTCCTGATAATGAAAATGCGAGGATTTGATTTTTATCCTCATTGCTCTATACTCCAATCAATGCTTTCTCCAAAATCTCATTCTCCATCAACACGCTATACCATCATTCTTCGCCCGGAGCCCGAGGGTGGCTTTACCGTGTTTGTACCATCTCTTCCCGGCTGTATTACTTACGGAAAGGATTTGGACGAGGCAAAAAAGATGGCGCGCGAAGCGATTGAACTCTACCTTGAAGACATGCAGGCCAACGGGGAGACCATCCCCAAAGATGCTGAAGCATACTTTGGCAGCGTGGAGATTGCACTCAAGCCGCTTCACTCCATCCATGCCTAAGCAAAAATCCGTAACACCACGGCAGATTATAAAATTGCTGGAACATTACGGATTCGTGCTTAAACGAGTTCGCGGCAGTCATCATATTTTTCAGCATCCAGTTCTCAAACACCGTGTTATTGTTCCGCTTCACCACAAAGATATTCCCAAAGGGACGCTCCACGCGATTCTCAAGCAGGCAGGACTTGAGCAAGATAATTTGAAATAGAACAACTTACGAAAACAAAAAGGAGCATCATGAGAGATGCTCCAAGATACAAAGGGCCAGTTGGTTAGACTGTCTCGTGATATTTAATGACCAATTTAGTTAAAGTACTATCAACTGTTCGTCCACCTGCCCGATGTCTCATGAAGATAATAATCATCGGGCATCTGAATCTCTTTGCTTTCCGGAAACATGTCATGAATACTCCGGCGTTTTTCTTTCTCTGGTTCTAGGGTCTCTAGAGAAAAGGTAACCACCGTTCCGCTCCGATTGTAACGCCCGTCTTCACCAACTCCGCGCGAGAGCGGCATAGAACCAATTTCGATGCCGAAATTCTCAAGCGTATCTTGAATGGGTTGATTGATGGGAAGACCACCCTGCGTCTGTCCAACAAACCACACCATTCCATCTCCCCGCCATACGAACTGTCCGGTGATTTGAACTTTACTCATGTTTAAAGACCTCTCTCGTTGCCAAGTTGTCAAAAGATGCAAAAACACTCTCGCATCCGCTGCCGGCACGATAGCATGTAAAATACTCCTTGTCAACCTTTCCCATTTTGCCTCATAGACATTGACTTTTCCGGATATTTGACATGCCGGTCTGTATTCTGCTATTCTTCAGGTGTTGGGCGAGGGTTGGTGGCGAAGGGTCCGTGAAAACGGGCCTCTTTTCATAAAGATACTCATTCAATCCTTACCTATTTTGTCTGTCATTCAGAGTCCCCGCCGGCGGGCGTGGCGCCCTGGGCGGATGAAGGATCCCGTATGATTTCAGCATACTGAAAAGTAACGGGATTCCTCATTCCGACAAGTCGGAACTCGGAATGACGGCGTGGAATAATCAATATCATTTATGGCTATGGACTTAAAATCATTTACGCAGGCGATTCAGCAAATAGCGGATGAGAAGGGCATCGCGAAGGAGCGGATTTTTGAGACGATTGAGCTCGCACTCGCCGCCGCGTACAAGCGCGACTACGGCAAGCGCGGGCAGATTGTGCGCGCAAAGCTTGATCCTGAAACCGGTGCGGCTATAATGAAACAAATCAAGATCGTCGTGGATAAGAGTATGATCAAGAGCGACGAGGAGCTGGAAGTGGAAGAAGCGGAGCGGGAGCGCGCGGAAAGCACCGCGCCGGTGCAGGCACAGCCGCGCCGTGGCGGGGAGCGGCGGCGGTTTGAGGAGGAGGATGCGGAGGTTCCTACAGAAGAAAAAAAAGTTCGCTTCAATCCCGAAAAGCATATTATGTTGGAAGAGGCACGCATGGTAAATCCGGAAGCAACGCCCGGCGAGGAGTTGAGTTTTGCCTTGAAATACCACGAGGATTTTGGACGCATCGCCGCACAGACCGCAAAACAAGTCATTATTCAGCGTATCCGCGAGGCAGAACGCGAGGCGATTTACGCCGAATTCAAAGACAAAGAGGGTGAGCTCGTCAGCGGCATGGTTCAGCGCGTGGAGGGGCGGAGCGTGTATATTGATATCGGGCGCGCCGTCGGTCTTCTGCCGCCCGAAGAACAGCTCCCGCAGGAGCGCTACCGCATCGGCGAGCGTGTGAAAGCTGTTATTGTTGCCGTTGAGCGCAGTCCCAAGGGATCGGGCGTTATTCTTTCGCGCGCCCACCCGCGCCTGCTCAAACAACTCTTTGAGTTGGAAGTTCCCGAAATCGCCTCCGGCGCAGTGGAGGTCAAGGCGATCGCCCGCGAGGCGGGTGCGCGCTCAAAAATTGCCGTTACCTCGCACGAGGGCGGCGTTGATCCGGTCGGATCGCTTGTTGGTCAGAAGGGAGTACGCGTTTCGACCGTTATACACGAGCTTTCAGGTGAGAAAATCGATGTCATTGAATGGTCGGAGGACGCGGCGGAGTTTATCGCAAACTCCATCTCGCCGGCGCGTGCCCTGCGCGCCGAGCTCCACGAAGACCGGCACGAGGCAGAGGTCATCGTGCCGGAGGACCAGCTCTCACTCGCCATCGGAAAAGCGGGTCAAAATGTGCGCCTCGCGGCGAAATTAACGGGCTGGAAGATTGATGTGCGCCCCGAACGAAAGGCGACTCCTGTTGTTGCGCCAAAGGATGAAGGGGAACCGGTTCTTGATACTACTGCAATACCCGAGAAAGAATCGAAAGACGGCGAGATCGTTTCTGAAGAAACGACGATTTTATAGTTTTGTCATTTAATTTTTAATGCCTATTTTATGCTCATCTATTTCCCCTTGTTCGCCGCACTGCTCGCCATCGGTTTTGCGCTCATACTGATTTATTTCGTGAAACGCTACCCGACCGGTTCGGGCAAGCAAATAGATATCTGGCACGCCATTAAACAGGGTTCGCGCGCCTATCTGCGCCGCCAGAATACGACCGTTGCCGCCGTTGCGGTCATCATCGCCGCTCTTTTGTGGATTTTTATAAATAACAACGGCCTCCTCATGGCGGGAGGATTTTTGCTTGGCGCCGTCGCCTCGGCACTTGCGGGATACCTCGGCATGATGACGGCGGTGGACACGAATGTCCGAACGACCGAGGCGGCGAAAAAAGGCATCGCGCAGGCGTTTCGCGTGGCGTTTCTTGGCGGATCGGTTACTGGATTTCTTGTCGTCGGCCTTGGGCTTATATCCGTAACCGGATTTTATCTGTTATTTAAAAATACTCTTGCGCACGATACCGGCCCCTTAATTGGACTCGCATTCGGCGCCTCGCTCATTTCTGTTTTTGCGCGCCTCGGCGGCGGGATTTATACCAAAGGTGCTGATGTAGGCGCGGATTTGGTTGGTAAAGTTGAACAGGGTATTCCCGAGGACGACCCGCGAAACCCCGCCGTTATCGCCGACAACGTGGGAGATAATGTCGGGGACTGCGCAGGTATGGCGGCTGATTTGTTTGAGACATACGCTGTTACGGCAATCGCGGCAATGCTTTTGGCAACCCTTACATTCCCCGGACGCGAAGAGTTCGTCCTCCTCCCTCTCGCCATTGGCGGCGTGGCTATTATCGCCTCAATCATCGGCAGCTTCGTCGTAAGAATAAAGGACAAAAGCTCTATTATGGGAGGGTTGTACCGCGGTCTCATCGTCTCGTCCGTTGGTACCCTTATCCTTCTCTGGCCAGTCATGAACCGTATGCTTTCCGGAGCCGACGCGTGGGCATTGTACCAAACCGCACTCATCGGCGTGGGCGTTACCGCCCTCATGACCGTCGTCACGGAATACTACACGTCTAAAAAATTCCGCCCCGTAAAGAGCATCGCCCGCGCATCCGTCACGGGGCACGGGACAAACGTCATCATCGGTCTTGCGTTTTCACTGGAGGCGACAGCCCTACCCGTGATCATCATCGCCACCGGTATGCTTCTCGCCTATCTTTCAGCCGGACTTTATGGCATTGCGATTTCTGCAATGACGATGCTCTCCTTGGCAGGCATTATCGTCGCAATTGACGCCTTTGGTCCTATTACCGATAACGCGGGCGGCATCGCCGAGATGGCGGGCTTGCCGGACAGCGTCCGCGCCGTTACCGATCCGCTGGACGCCGTCGGCAACACGACCAAGGCAATCACGAAAGGATACGCTATCGCATCCGCCGGTCTCGCCTCGCTTGTACTGTTCGCCTCCTACACGCAAGAACTTGCAACGAAATGGAGTTATGTGCCGGGCGAGCTTTATCCGGTCGCGCGAAAAGTCGTGTTTGATCTCACGAATCCCTATGTCATCATTGGTCTCTTTATCGGCGGCATGATGCCGTACCTTTTCGGCTCAATCGCCATGCGCGCCGTGGGTAAGGCGGCACAGGATGTCGTGGAGGAGGTGCGCCGGCAGTTCCGCGAGATCAAAGGCATTATGGCAGGCACGGCAAAGCCGGACTATAGCCGCACGGTAGATATTGTCACCAAGTCCGCCATCCGCCAGATGATTCTCCCCGCGCTCATTCCCATTGTTTTTCCCATTGTTTTGGCACTCGTCACCGGCGCGCACAAATTTGAGGCGCTGGGCGGTCTATTGGTGGGCTCAATCGTCACCGGTCTCTTTGTTGCACTCTCCATGACATCAGGCGGTGCGGCGTGGGACAACGCCAAGAAATACATTGAGGAGGGCAATTATGGCGGCAAGAAATCATTTGCCCATCAGGCGGCCGTGACCGGCGACACCGTTGGCGACCCGTACAAAGACACCGCCGGCCCCGCCATCAACCCCATGATCAAGATTGTAAATATCGTGGCACTGCTGTTGGCACGGATTTTGTAAAAGGTCGAGATTAAGCATAATCAATCGCAAATAAAACTCATTTCTATACCTATGATCCTCAAAAAAATCTCACTCACCATCGTTATTGTCTCGGTAATATTTTTTACCCTCATCTCTCTCCTGTCCATTTGGAAGGTCATACAAGATATTGATCTTGTATGGAAGTCTTTAACTTCGTTGGGTGTAGTTGCATTCGCCGGATTAGTTGGAGTCGCTTAAAGCGACCGAATAAATAAACCATCAGCTTAGACAACTTCCTGCATTTGACTTGCGATAATAGAAGTATACACTTTGTGTATACTTCTATTAAAATTTTACCATATGGAAACAACGATTAAGAAATGGGGTAATAGTTTGGCGGTGCGGCTACCTAAGCATATTACTCAGAAACTTGCCCTACGAGAAGGGAGTCGCGTTAAGCTTTGGGAGCGAAAAAAAGAAGTCGCCGTCTCCCTTATTCCTCCACAGCATCCTTCACTCAAGGAGATGGTTCGTATGATAACTCCGGAAAATATTCATCCGGAAATTGATTTTCTTTTGCACGCCTCGCAAAAATCATTTGATTTTTGGAATAATCCGGACGATGCGATTTATGACACGCTATAAAACTGGTGATGTCGTCCTTATTCCCTTTCCTTTCACTGACCTAACCGCTGTTAAACAACGACCGGCGGTTGTACTTTCCTCGTCTCAATTTAATCGGAAGCATGAGGATGTTATCGTTGTCGCCATCACCTCTCATCTCTCCAGAAAAATTGCTGATGACGAATATCTTTTGGATGCTCGTGAGCAAAAGTCAGCAGGTCTTCCCATAACCTCTCTCATAAAGCTTGGGAAAATCGTTACTCTTGAACAGCACCTCATTCGCAAAAAACTTGGTCGCATACCTGAAGAAACAAGAAGACAACTTATCGCCATCTTGGCAAATATTTTCCGAGAATCATAATTTTCATGCACCACTCCTTCACCCAACTACCGAAATCAGAGGCGGAGATACTCGTAACGATTCCGTTTGGCGAGTTTGAGCCGCATGTCAAGCGGGCGGCTGTTGTCATTTCCGAAGAGACGGATATGGAGGGCTTCCGCCGCGGCAAAGCGCCCTATGATGTTGTGAAAACAAAAATCGGCGAGAGTCGCATTTACGAGCGAGCGGCAGACATTGCCATTCGCAAAACCTACCCGGATATCTTACGAAAATTACTCGCCGAACAGCCGCTTCTCGCGGGCAATCCCCCGATCGGCACGCCGGAGATTACCGTTACCAAGCTCGCCCCCGGCAATGAGCTTCAATACAAAGCAAAAATCGCCTTTCTGCCGCTCGTTGAACTTCCCGACTACCGCACCATCACTCCCCGCATCGCAAAAGAAAAAAAAGAGGTGGCGGTAACCGAAGACGAGGTGGACAAGAGCATTGCGTGGATCCGCGAGTCGCGCATGACGCGCACACCAGTTGAGCGCCCCGCCGCGCACGGCGACGCGGTGGAGATTGACTTTGATATCCGCCACGGCGGCGTCAAAATTGAGGGCGGCGAGTCAAAAAACCATCCACTCGTCATCGGGAAAGGAAGATTTTTGCCGGGCGTTGAAGAACAGCTCATCGGTATGCATATTGGCGAAGAGCGGGAGTTTAGTGTAACAATGCCTGAGGAATGGCATCAGAAGAATTTTGCCAGCAAAGCATTGGATATCAAAGCCGTCATGCGCCGCATTGAGGAGGCAATTTTACCCGAACTTACGGAATCCTTTATCAAAACGCTCGGCACATTTGAATCGGTTGAGGCGCTCAAGCAAAGCATACGGGACGGTATTTTGCAGGAGAAAAAAGAAAAAGAGAAACAGCGCGTGAGGATTTTGATCATTGAAGCGATTGCCAAAGAATCCAAAGCCGAGGTACCCGTCGTGCTCATTACCGCAGAGATAGAGAAGATGTTTAATGAATTAAAATCCGGCGTTCAGGAGATGGGCATGCAGTGGGAGGATTATCTCGTGCATGTGAAAAAAAATATGGAGGATTTGCGAAAAGAATGGCAAGAGGAGGCGGAAAAGCGCGTTTTGATTGCCCTTATCCTGCGCGAAATCGCAAAACGGGAAAAAATCGAGCCGGAAAAAGAAAAGATTGAAGAGCGGGCGAATCAGTATCTCATGCAGTACGGCTCTACCGACGAGGCGCACAAAGCGATTGATCCCAAAGACCTGTACGACTACATGAAAGGCATTATGCGCAATGAGCAAGTGTTTGAATTTCTGGAAAAAATGGGGTAGTATGCAAATATGCCTACTACAATTATCCCAACGAAAACCAAGAGCATTGAGCAGTTTGTTACTATCCCTCGCAAAGAATACGAGGAACTTTTAATGTTTAAAAAAAACATCCCTGTTTTCAAGCCAACAAAAAGCGAACTTCGAGCGATCCGACAAGGTAGAAAAGACATAGAAGCCGGTAACTATACCCCATGGAAAGAAGTTAAACATGAACTGGCGAATCTTCATAACCGACCGGGCAAAAAAGCAAATGGCAGACGTGCCAAGGTCTGATTTCGAGCGCATCAACAGGGTGATCGACGAGATGGCGCAAAATCCCTTCGCAGGCGATCTTCAGAAGTTAGGCGGCAAAGAAGCTGAATGGCGGCGCCGCGTTGGCGCGTATCGGATTATTTTTAATTTGTCCACTGCAGAACGCTCCATTTTTATTACCGACATCCGCCGCCGAACCTCAAATACTTATTAATCTTTAAAAAAACTCTCATGCGCTTGCAAAAAGGATTCATCGCACTCCTTGTTGGCATCGCTATCATTCTTGTCCTTGCCATAGGATTAAGTGGCTATATATACTGGCAAGTTAAACAGTTAAGATACAACGACGAGACTCCTGTTCCTTATTCCTATGGAAACAAACCCACTCCCTCCCCTACTCCCCCACCGCAGGGAGTTGTCTGCGCGCAAGATGCAAAACAATGCATTGATGGAAGCTATGTCTCCCGCCAAGGTCCGATGTGCGAGTTTGCGGCGTGCCCGACGAGCGAAAAACAAATTCCCACTCCCATGGATTCCACTTCAATAGATTTGATTTTTAAATATGGAGTTGGCGGGAAAAACGAGCTTAACACCTTCGCAAACACCTACACCAAAGACATAGTGATTGGTCCCTCAATCACAGTGCCATTTCGTCTTTCTGAAGAAGAGCACGCGCGGATTCTTACCAAAATCACGGATCTTCATATATTTGATCAGAAAAAACCCGCATTGCAGCCGTTCAGAGTCATACCCTGCTCCAGTTATTATCTTAAAGTACGCACCGACTCTTCTGAGAAGGAGCTATCATGGTCAAACTGCGGCGGTGAAATTATACCCGATGCATGGACTGCATTCACTGATTTTATGATTTCACTTATTGAGTCAAAAGAAGAATACAAAAAACTTCCTCCTGCAAGAGGCGGGTATCTCTAGCAAAAAATCCTCTTGCATCTTCTTCTTATTTCCCCTACCCTATCCCCATGACACACGAAACCATCACCAACCAATATCTCATCCCGACCGTGATTGAAAAATCACAGTTTGGGGAGCGATACAAGGGTTGATTTCCTGCGTAAAAACAGCTACGATGCATTTATGAAGAAATACATTGCTCCTATTATTGATGTTAAGAAATACGGCGGGAAGCAGGTTGCCATTGTGAGCGGACGCGTTATTGCCTCCGGGCGTACGCTTGACGAGGCGCTTCGTCGCGCAAAAAAGATCGTCCCGCATAAGCCCTTGAGTGAAATCCGCGTTTTCTCCGTGCCCAAAACGCTCTCGGTCATTTATCATGTCTTGTGATACGATAATCTTTCCCTACGGCATCACTCTTCGGGAAGGAGGTGCACTGGAAATATTCCCCGCGGCAGAAATTTCGTTTTCTGTCCCACAAAAAGAATGGGTCACGCTCTTTTTGATCATTGACTCCGGCGCGACTATTTCTGCGCTTCCCAAGTCCGATGCGTCTGTTCTTGGCGTTGATGCAGAAAGGGGACGACCGATCTCCATCGCGGGGATCAATGGGGAGGTAACCCCTGGCTGGCAACATGAACACCATGTTCGTATCGGTGAAGATGCCATAAAGATACCTTTGGCATTTCTGGATAACGAAACATCGCCGCGAGTGCTAGGCCGTGCGGGCATCTTTGATCGCTTCATTGTTATATTTGAGGAACAAAAGAAAAGAAGCGGCTTTATTGGAAAAAACTCAAAAGAAGCCGGGGCGGTGAGTATTATTTTTGATAAACTTGAAAAATGAACCAAAAAGGATTTATCGTACCCCTCATCGTCATCGTCGTTTTGGTTGCACTGACCGTTGGCGGGTATGCATATTGGCAGAACCAAATACCACAAGATAACGGGACAAACGCTACTCCCTATTCCTACGAAAAGAAACCCACTCCCTCCCCCACTCCTTCACCACAAGGAGTTGTCTGTACCCAAGATGCAAAACAATGCCCTGACGGTAGCTATGTCTCCCGCGAGGGACCGATATGCGAGTTTATGACATGCCCGGGAGAAAAACAACCGCCGCAGTCAATTATTCCTGCTGACTGGAAAACATACCGGAATGAGAAATATGGGTTTGAGGTGAGGTATCCCAAGGAGTTACTAACTAAAGAAATAGCAGCTGATTGCATTGCGACTGATGTCTATAAGCAACAGATTTGTGATGGTGCGATTCTATTTGTATCAAATAATCACAGTGAAATAGTGAAGAGGTATCACATAATCCTGCGTGGACCAGTGGTATTGTCTGGAGGAGAAGACTGGATTCATGTGGTCAAGCAGTATCTATCTGATGCTCAATTTGTTGAAAATAACATAAACGGCAATGGAGTACTCACCGCTATTGGAAATCAGTCAGCAAAAGAACATGCCGGTTCTGTTTTCAGTAAATTTGTTTATTTGACAAACAGTAGTAAAGTGAAAATTGTTGAGTTTTCATTAGAAACACTGGCTGATAATAAATCTAATCACGAACAATTATTGGATCAAATTCTCTCTACTTTCAAATTCACCAAATAACTTGCGTTTCCCATTAATTTCCCGTACCCTATCCCCATGAACAACGAAACTGTCATCAATCAATATCTCATCCCCACCGTGATTGAGAAGTCGCAGTTTGGGGAGCGGGCATATGATATTTACTCGCGCTTACTTAAAGAGCGAATTATTTTTCTTGGCGGAGCAATTAATGATCCCTCTGCAAATGCGATTATCGCGCAGTTGTTATTTTTAGAATCCGAGGACGAGAAAAAAGACATCAAGATATACATCAACTCCCCAGGCGGCTCGGTCTCGTCCGCACTTGCCATTTACGACACGATGCAGTATGTAAAACCGGATGTTTCAACCATCTGCATCGGCATTGCGGCATCAGGCGCGGCACTGCTTCTTGCGTCAGGCGCCAAAGGCAAGCGATTCGCCCTCCCCAACGCCGAGGTACTCATCCACCAAGTTATGGCGGGTGGAATTGAGGGGCAGGCGACCGAGATTGAGATATCGGCGCGGCACATTCTGCGTTTGAAAGATCGGCTGAATCAAATCCTCGCCAAACACACCGGCAAGGCCGCCGGACAGGTTGAGAAAGATACCGACCGCGACAATTATATGGATGTAGAGGAAGCGAAAAAATACGGCATTATTGACGAGATCATCAAACGAAAAAACATCGTGGCAAAATAATAATAAACTACTCATTCCATACATAAACCATAAAAAATCTTCTCCATCAGCCGGAGAAGATTTTTTATATCCGCAAAAAGCCATGACACGGCGATTACTTTCCTCTCCCCGTTCCTTCTTCCCGCTGACGCATGAGAAGCGAGAGTAAGCTCGCACCCGTCATCTCATCGGGCTTGGGGATACCCAAAAGTTCCAGAATTGTAGGCGCAACATCGGTGAGAATACCACCCACTTCGTTTTTCTGCTTAATAATGGCTTCCGACGAACGGGCGACGGGCAATTGATAGTCCCGTCCCACGAGATAAAACGGCACAGGATTTATCGAGTGCTCCGTCAATGCCTCGCCGCTTAATACATTACGTTTGAGCTCGATATTGCCGTGGTCCGCCGTTACCAGCATCACACCGCCACGCTCAAAGATGGCGCCCGCAAGCGCACCAACCGCTTCATCAATGACCTCCACCGCATGAATCCCCGCCGCAAAGTTGCCCGAGTGCCCCACCATATCGGCACTCGCGAAATTGGCGATGATGACATCAAAGTCCCCAAAGACCCCCAATATTTTCGCGGCAACCTCCCGCGTCCGCATCTCGGGAGCGGCGTCAAAATGCGCAACATTAAGCGAGGGGATGAGTATGCGCTCCTCTCCGGCGAACGGCTCCTCGCTCCCGCCATTGAAAAAATAAGTAACATGAGCGTATTTTTGCGTTTCCGCAATGTGCAGATGCCGCAATCCGGCTGCACCCAACACATGTGCAAGTGGATCCGCAACATGAAGCTGGGGAAACGCCGCTAGCGCCGGTAAACCCTTGGCATATTCGATCAGGGTAACGATCAGAAGATCGTCCACCCGCTCACGCGGGAAAAAAGGGAAATCATGCTCGGTAAACGCCCGTGCAATTTGGCGCATGGAGTCCTCGCGAAAGTCGGAGAAAAGAAGCGCGTCGTGGGGCATTACCAGACCGATGGGCTTCACCCCGTTCTCCGCAAGAAACGCCGGTTTGATAAACTCGTCCGTCACGCCATCGGCATAGGATGCGGCGATATAGTCGGGTATAGAAGCGATGGGCGTCCCCATTCCCATCGTCAATAATTCATATGCTGCGCGCGTCCGATCCCACTGCTCCCCCCGGTCAAGCGCATAAAAACGCCCGACTACTGAAGCCATTTTTACATGCGGCCACTCTTTTGCTATGCGCTCTTCAAGTGTGCGTAGAAACCCTGAGCCTTCTTCTGGAGGTGCATCTTTGCCGTCAGAAAAAATATGGAGAAAAACCTCATGCACCCCCTCCCGCTGGGTAAAATCAAAAAGTGCATACAGATGGTCAAGATAACTGTGCACAGAACCCGATGAAACGAGCCCGGCGATGTGCAAACGGGAGTTATTTTTCTTCACATGCTCCGCGGCTTTGAGCAGGGCGGGATTTTTGAAGAACGAGCCGTCAAAAATACTATAAATAATTCTCGGAAGATGGTGGTGGATCATCTTGCCCGCACCCATGGTGAGATGCCCCACTTCGGAATTACCCGCCTTACCCCACGGCAGACCGACTGCCGCA
The DNA here is from genome assembly GCA_030697705.1 of bacterium. GTDB lineage: Bacteria > Patescibacteriota > Minisyncoccia > Sungbacterales > HO2-52-23 > JAUYPE01. Next base: position 16,729 of record JAUYPE010000026.1, read on the forward strand.
CCGGACGCCTGTAGAACGGTAAAGGGGAAGAAGTGGTCTAATTCATCCAGCGCCGGTTTTTTTGCCAGCGCGACCGGATTCGCCTGCTCTTCAAGCGAAACACCAAAGCCGTCAATAATAAGAAGAATGAGTGGTTTTGGTCGCTTCATGCTATTAAGTATAGCACGAAAAGGAATTGTATTTCTAGAACCAATCCATCTTCTACTGCGCCATAATGCATTACCTAAGGTACGGTGCGAGATATTGCATTTCGGACGGCATTTTGGTATGCTCACCTAAGAAAAGATTTTTTGGCTATCATTTCATATTATAGCACATCAGTAAGTACCATCACGCGGGGGAAGGATCAGCGAATAGTCGCTTTTTATGCGAGTGTTCATGGCGGATACCGATCGTATGGCATTTTTTTCTTGTGGAACCATCAGTTTGGCGCTCCCGGTCTACCTAGCGTGCGCAATGCCCGCCCCACATACCGAGACCGCAGATAATCATTCCCGCCCGCCGGCGAGAAAGTTTTCTTCTGTGGTGTCTCACTCGCTCGTCTTAAATAAATAGCGCCGCAATTGCCTCATTTGGCACATCGTCTTGATACCCCCCCGCCCATTCATTATGAGCGATTATTTTCTTTGGCTGGGAGTAGTGGTGGTCGGAGCACTCGTGGGAGGCATAGGAATTGGTTATTATGTTCGCCAACTCGTCACCCGACACCGCAAGTCAACACTAGAGGCAAAGCTTCGCACCCTCATAGACGCGGCACGCAGTGAAGCGAAAGAAATCGTCCTTGGCGCCAAGGAGATTGCGGCGAAGACCGCGGAAGAGGCGAAACAGGATGAACGTGAGCGCACCAAGCAGATTCGCCGCACGGAGGAGCGACTCGGCGAGCGAGAGGCATCAATGGACAAGCGCATGCAAGATATGGAGCGGCGCGAACACGAGTTGGAGGAGCGCATAGAGCGCGTGAAAGAGGCAAAGGTTGAAGTGGAATTAATGAGTGAACAGACGGGTAAGGAGCTTGAGCGGGTCTCCGGTCTGTCGCGGGAGGATGCCGTGCGCGAGATGACGGCACATCTGGAAAAGACGCACGCGGACGACCTTATGTTACGCGTGAAAAAACTTGAAAGCTCCGGCATGGAAGAGTTGGAACGACGGGCAAAAAACATTCTCGCTGCCCTTATCCAACGCCTTGCCACCTCCACGACCTCGGAGGTGACAACGACGACGGTTTCCATTCCTTCCGATGATCTCAAAGGCAAAATAATCGGTCGCGAGGGACGCAATATCAAGGCACTTGAACGGGCGGTCGGCGTGGAGATTGTCGTGGACGACACACCTGGATCCATTGTCATCTCGGCGTTTGACCCGGTGCGCCGCCAGATAGCGAAAATGGCGCTTGAGCTATTGATCAAGGACGGGAGAATCCAGCCGGCACGCATTGAGGAGGCCGCCGAGAGCGCACGTGAGTCAATTGAAAAGCAAATCAAAGAAGCCGGCGAGCAGACGGCGTACGAGGTGGGCATTTTTGACCTTGACCCGCGTCTGCTCTCGCTCATCGGACGGCTGAAATTCCGTACGAGTTACGGTCAGAATGTGCTCCAGCACTCGGTTGAGATGGTGCACCTCTCGGCAATGCTTGCGAGCGAGCTCGGTGCCGACGTGGCGATTGCCAAGAAAGGCGCGCTTCTGCACGATATCGGCAAGGCGGTTGACCACGAGGTGCAAGGCACGCATGTGGAGATCGGTCGGAGAATATTACAGAAATTCGGCGTA
>JAUYPE010000030.1 GCA_030697705.1 bacterium
CCCGTCTCGCGCCCGATCGCCGCAATGATATTCTCAAGCGAGAGAATCGTCTCATCAAAAGTAATCTCCAGCGCACGAGTATCGTAGTGCGCACGGACATCGCGCACGCCGTGCAAAGATCGGATGATGCCAGTAAGCGAACCGGAAAGCGAGGGACAGTTGGCACGGAGAGGGAAGAGGGTGACGGTCTGCATAAATGTTTTAAGAAGAAATTATTACCGCGGCATGGCGAACATGCGCTATGCCGTTTTTTTAATAGGAAGCACAACGGTGAACGCGGTACCCTTACCCTCCTCACTCTCCACGGTTACTGTCCCATCATGGCGCTTAATAATTTCGCGCACAACATACAGACCAAGACCGTTGCCGGAGGTCTGAAGCAGTATCGCATTGTCGGCACGGAAGAATTTACTGAAAAGATATCTCGTCTGACTCTTGGGAATACCCATGCCGGTATCGCGCACCTCAAACCGCACTGTTGCCGCATCCAAATAAAGCGAGAGGGTGACCGTGCCGCCGGGCGGCGTATACTTGATGGCGTTGTCCAAAAGATTTGTGACAGCGACGCTGATTTTTTCCTCATCCAACAAGAGATCAGGGAAGTGACCGTCGCCGACGACAAGCGATAGGGTAACGCCTTTATCAGCCACAATCTTCTTGAATTGCTCCATTACTTTTTCAACAATGGGCAGGAGCGGCTGGGAGCGCAGAGCAAATCCGAAATGCCCCTCTTCAATACGCGCAACATTCAACAGATTACTTATTAACGCGATCATCTGCATCGTCGCCTGCAAACAATCGTTCAATATTTTTTTCTGGCGCGGCACAAGCTTGCCCAGCTCTTCGCCGACAAGCGCGGAATACGACCATCGCAATCCTGTGAGCGGGGTGCGCAACTGATGCGCAACGACGGAAACGAATTCTGATTTCGTTCGGTCAAGTTCCTGCAAACGCGCATTCACGTTCGTGAGCTCAATGTCGCGGCGCACGAGCATCTTGGCGCTTCGATCGTTTTCTTGCAAAAGTTCGTCTTGCCGGCGCGCAAGTTTTTCCCGCTTGAACGAACTGCGCGCAATGATAAGAAGCAGTCCGCCGCTCAACACTATCACGCCGTACGCCAACAGTGTTGCCTGATTCTCCGAAGCAAGCGCCTGCGCGCGCGGCTGTTCCACAAATATCCCCCAATGCACGGCGGGAATCGGAACACCGACGGTAAAGGTGGCAACGCCTGCTTCATTCACGTAACCATCTTCGGGCGCAAGACCGTCGGCAATTACGCCGTCAATAAGAACTTTCCTGGCGATGGGGCGCAGAATAAAATTTTTGTGCTGCAGCATTTCACCAAAATCCGGATGCAAGATCTGAAATCCATCGCGGTCAAGCACATACGCGTGCCCATCGCCGATACTGGAAGAGCGGATATGCGTGACGAGATTCTGTAAATCTATCTCACCAATGAGCACTTGATTAACTTCACCATTCCTCCGTACGGGCACTGCCACAACAGCGACTGGATTTGCCGCCAGCGAGAATTGCGACGCATCCAGCGTTGGTGTCCCTTGCAGAGCGAGATAGAGGGCGGGATTTTTACTTTGGTCGCGCAAGTCCTGCGGCAGAGCAAACCCGCCACGCTCGGCGCGCACCAGTTCCTTACCCACATTGTTCACCAGCGCCAGCGTCGCAAATAATGAATGTTGCGTGAGTACCCGTTGAAGAATGATATTACTGCGCGCCGGCTCCCGCGCAATATCCTCCGCCGCGCTCGACTCTTCGGAGAGCACCTCCTCCAACGAGGTATTGATCTCACTATGTATGCGTTCCGCAACCGTCAGCGCAAAAACCGACGCCGATGCGCGCGAGGTGCGTATCGTGGGAATCAGCCAAATGAGATTGATAGCGCCGAGTCCGATGGCGGAGATAATGAAAATCCCGTACCGAAACCGACGGCGGTGCATATTCATAAGACCTCTTGCATGCGCACGGGTAAGAAATTAGTTGCGAATGGCGTGGTTCTCAATGAGATTGTCTATAATGACATCCGCTTTTTTGAGAAATTCTGGCGGGATAGTGAAACCAATTGCGCGTGCGGTATCCAAATTGACAGCAAGAAGAAGCTTGCGCGGCGTCTCTATCGGAATATCTTCGGGTCGCTTGCCCTGAAAAATCAAGTGCGCTATGGACGCCACCTGTTGGCCACTCACAACATAATCGGGTCCGAAACCGACAAGTGCGCCGCGTTTCACCTGATCGGCGTCAAATGCGGCGAAAAGAATTTTTTCTTGCCGCGCCTGTTCCGCATACGCCTCCAAACTGCTCCAGATCAGCGAGTCGCCCCCCACGATCATACCCTCCGCAATGCGACGGGTGATTTTTTTGGCGACTATGGCATTGTCCTCCTTTGAAACGACGGGAAAGAGCACAAGCTTGATACCTATATCCGGAGCGGCGCGCATGGCAATCGCCACCGATTTGTCCGCCGCGACATCGTGCAACTCGCTCGCGGAGTGGGGGAAGGCGACCGTGCGAATATCCGGCTTTAATTCTTTGAGCAAATCAAGGCGTTTGACGGTCAGCTCGGTCGCCGAGCTGATGACGCCCGTAACATTCGTACCAGAATTCTGTATACCTTTGATCACGCCAGCGGCAAGCGCATCGCCCATGGAACCAAAGACAATCGGAATCGGACGATTCGCTACCTGCGTTGCCTGATACATCGCCTGCGTGGCAGGCGTGGAATAGGTATTCACCAGATCAACACCGTTATTCACAAAATCCCGAGCCGCCGTGTCTAACTCCTCTTTCGTGGAGACATAACGAATATCATACGCAACATCTTCGCCTTCATGATAGCCGAGACCAGTAAGTGTTTTTTTAAAACTATCAATGGCAACTTCATACGAACCGCGACCGCGCGCCAGAATAGCGATATGGTAGGTCCGCCGCGGTGCGGGAACATCCTGTTCCTGCCATATGAACAAGACAACGCCCAGAACCGAAACAAGTACCAACACTATTCCAATGATATTTTTTTTCATAGGAGAAGCGAGACGTTAAGCGCCTTGCCTACTCGCCGATTGCCATCATGACAATCGTCTCATTATAGAAGCGCGAGTGGATTTTTTCGGTTATATGCGTCTCTCCGTTAATTGGCGCTTGCTCGCCATAGGTATAAAATCCAAGCAACGGAACGTCCCCGCCGACAATTCTCATAACCGCGTCTATCTCGTCCTTCGCGTGTTGCGCAAAAAGTTTCTCACGCGCAATGCAATTAAACATAAGTAGCAATTTGGGCGCCTTCCCGCTGGCAACAAACTCCTGCATCATTTTTTTTGCCGCCTCCTCTGCCGCCTCAATTGCATTCTCCTTGCTCCCGATCATAAGCCGAACCTCGGAGCCCTCGGGAATTTCCGCCGCGCAGGTAATCGCCCCCTGCTCGTCGACGGTAATCGGATCACGAATAAGGTATTCGTCAATATCCGGCACCTTCAGACCCAGCGGATAGGTGATCGCCATGCGCGCAAGCGGCTCCTTTTTCAAATCCACCGCCTTCTCGCCGAAATAATCCTCGTAAATACTGATTGCGGGACGATGGTCAAGCTCATAAACGATTGATCCCACCGACTTGGTAACTTTCATGGGAACACCGATGGGTATCCAACCGTGGCGTACACCAACCCCAAGCGTGAACTTCCCCGAGAGCCCCACCCCAACAACCGAGCCGATAAGCACCTCGTCATCCTGATACTGATAGGTCTTTTGAAAAAGAAAGTCGTCCCCGGCCGCACCGCCGATGAGCGGAAAGTGCTCTCCCAGAACATCCAGCACGCCACGCACAATGTCGGCGCCATTACCCGTCAGCACATCGGGAAGGATGACGGCTGTGCTAAGAGCGCCTGTGACGCTCCCCGCTCCTTTCGCGACCTTCTCTTTAACCTCGCGGGCAAACGCCGCACCCGCCGCACGCGCTCCTACGGCAATGTCGCGCCCCACACCAGGCGTAAAGACCATCTGATCGGTCACGATAGCCATAACGGCAACCGAGTCGTGCGTAGGACCTTCATTCGTGATCTCTCCTGCGTCGGTACATCCGATGAGCGGTGTTCCGCCACTCACCTCCCGAATGCCCCGCACCACCGCATTTTGGTCAAACGAAACGGAGGCGAAGGCGATGGTAAGCTCGGGTACACCGCCTCCTGCCCGCTCCCTCGCCAAACGGCACGCCTCTTTACCGGCTTCATAACCATCCCGTTCACTGCTAATGCCCACACCTGCGGAAATTGCCATAGATTTAGAGAAGATGGATAGTGTGCAACCGGCTTGCTTGTTTACAAAGAAAGGACGAGAGCACACCCGCCACGAGATTACCGTGATAATGCCTTCATTATAGAAGAAGCTGCACCGAAGGGCAATAACACGCAAGGCATGAGGCGAATACTAACTCCTTCGCGTATCGCCGATAACGGCGCCTTCGGAGAGTTTAATGACGCGGTCGGCGATAGCGGCATATTCTTTTTCGTGCGTGACCATGACGATCGTCTGTCCTTCGCGGTGGATGGAGAGAAAAGCATTGAGCACGATGCGAGACGTTTCACTGTCCAAATTCGCCGTTGGTTCGTCGGCTCGTCGGCAAAAATTATTTTGGGATTGTGTCCGATGGCGCGTGCACGGCGGTATGCTCGGCGGCACGGCGCGCCCCACCTTGCATGAGAAGCGGGAGTATCACATTTTCCAGCGCCGTGAGCGAGGGAATAATGGCGTAGTTCTGAAAAATATAGCCGAGTTCGCCCATGCGGTATCGCGTCCGCTCACTGCTCGTGAGGTGCCCCCTATCCTTGCCTTCTATCCGACTTGTCGGGACTCGCAATGACACCAGACACATAAGTTTTAGGTTATAGAAAAAGCCCCGCAAAAAATGCAGGACTGATGGATGAGAAGCGATCCTTGCCGTCCGCAAAGACTGGCTTGGGCGGAGTGCGAGAAATTCAGGGCGGATTCTGGGTGCGTTTCCTTTTAATCCCCACATCGCTTAAAGACCAAAAGTGCAACGCAACCCGACGACATGCTGAACGGCGAGGCGACACGGACAAAGATCGTATCCTAATAGGTACCACGCCTGGCACAACAAATCAAGCCCGTCGGACATCTGCACCGCTTTCTTGTTTTTGGAGAGAATTGTTGCTATGCTCAAAGAGACCATTACAAAACTCTTCTTCGTCGCGAGATTCTGATATTTCGAGCGAGCCGAGAAGGGAGGATGAGAGCGTATATGACCAAATATACGCTGAAGACGACCGACGAAGGCGGAGCCGAAAGAGCAGAATCGTAGCAGGAGAGGGAGTTTTGTAATGGTCTCATAACTATGGAAAAGGACATCGCGCATATCCGCGATACGGCTCACCGTGCGATCCGCGAGACGAGTAATCTGGAGGAGCTGGAAAAAATCCGCATTGAATTTCTCGGTCGCAAGGGCGCTCTGCCCCTGCTTTTGCGTACGGTGAAAGATCTTCCGGAAGATGAGCGCCGACATGTCGGCGCGGAAGCAAATCGCCTGCGTGAAGATCTTGAGCGCGCACTCTCCCTGCGCCACAACGAACTCAAAAAAACCGAACACGAACACATTCTTACCAATGAATGGCTGGATGTCACGCGCCCGGGCACGCGCCATGAAAAAGGACACTTGCATCCGGTGACCACCATGCTTGCGGAGATTGAACGGATTTTTCATTCCATGGGATTTGAGACCGCGGACGGACCTGAAGTGGAAACTGATTTTTATAATTTTGAGGCGTTGAATATTCCGGCCGGCCATCCGGCGCGCGACATGTGGGATACTTTTTGGTTAAAACCCATACCCGATAAAATAGGCGTCAAACCGCTTCTTTTGCGCGCCCACACCTCGCCCGTGCAGATACGCTATATGCAGAAACACAATCCGCCGATCAGAATCATCGTGCCGGGAAGAGTGTATAGGTACGAGCCGACCGACGCATCGCACGAGATACAATTCCACCAGATTGAGGGGCTGATGGTGGATACAAATATTTCTGTCGCCAATTTTAAAGCAATTATGGAAATGTTCTTTTCCCGCTTTTACGGAAAAAAAGTAACCATCCAGCTCCGTCCGAGTTATTTTCCCTTTACCGAGCCGAGTTTTGAAATTTTTATCTCATGCGTCATCTGCGGTGGCAAAGGATGTTCCGTTTGTAAGCACACGGGATGGCTCGAGCTTGGAGGTGCGGGCATGGTTCACCCGGGTGTATTTAAGGCGGTCGGGTACAATCCCCAAGACGTGCGCGGATTCGCCTTCGGTTTGGGATTCAGCCGCATGATCATGATGAAGCACAAAATCCCCGATGTGCGGCTCTTTAACGCGGGGGATGTGCGATTCTTAAAACAATTTTAATACCCACTATGGAATCTCCCGAACGACAACCGATGAAACATGAAGAGCTGCACATGCAATTGCGGGAGATTATTATGAAAGGCGACAATGCGCACTTCGCCGGTATCAATCCCGATCTTTTGAAAGAGGAGGATATTGAACTCTACGGAAAACTGCGTGACGAGACGCTTTCTACGGATGAATTAGTTGTGTGGAAAAATGAAATTTTTGCCACTGAAGCCACACGCGCAAAGGCGGACACAAATGAACCAATACTCAAAGACCACAGCGACCGCGGTAATTTTGCCGCATGGATCGCAAATCAGTTTGCGCATCTGCAAATGGAACGAATGGCTCGCAACGAGGAGTTATAAAAAACCACGGTAATCATTATGAAGTTTTCTTACGCGTGGCTCAAAGATTTTACTCCGTTCAAAGAAACGCCGAAACAACTGGCGGAATTTTTGACCATGCGTGCGTTTGAGGTTGAGTCGTTTGAAAAAAAGGGGAGTGACACCGTGCTGGATATTAAACTTTTACCAAACCGTGTCGCCGATGCAAGCGGACACCTCGGTATGGCACACGAGATCGGCGCGCTGAAAGAATTACGAATTAAAAATTACGAATTAAAAATTAAAGAAGATGTAGAACAAAAAACGAGCAACTTCTTGAGAGTACAGATAGAAAATCCCGATGATTGTCCGCGGTATACCGCACGGGTCATGACCGGTATCCGCGTCGGTCCCTCGCCCGCATGGCTCCGCGAGCGGCTTGAGGCATGCGGTCTGCAATCAATCAATAACATCGTAGACGCAACTAATTATGTTATGCTGGAGCTCGGTCAGCCCCTGCATGCTTTCGACTTTGATAGGATTGACAACACCGCATCCGGAAAAAAGAATATTATCATCAGACATGCACAAAAAGGAGAGATGATCGAAACGCTTGATAAAAAAACATACGAGCTGACGCCGGAGGTATTACTTATTACCGACGGAGAACATCCGCTTGCCGTTGCTGGTGTCAAGGGCGGTATAACTTCGGGCATTGGCGAAACGACTCGGACGATCGTGCTTGAGTCGGCGAATTTTAATCCGCTCATTGTGCGCAGTACCTCGCAGCTCCTGCGGTTGAAAACCGACGCATCCTATCGGTTTGAGCATGGTATGGATCCCAACGAGACGGCGCGGGCGATTGACCGGCTCGCGGAACTTATCCAACAACTTGCCGGCGGAAAAATCACACGCGGCGTTGTTGATGTGTATCCCAAGAAAGTCGTTGCTCAAAAAATTCTTTTCAGCGTATCCGCCGCAAATCGGCTCCTCGGAAAAGAATTGGCAATGTCATTCTATAAAAATACGTTTATTCGCGTCGGCTGTGCAGTTACGGTAAAAAATCTCCTGGCAAAGCCAGATTTTCACAATAATGCATTGCTCGTCACGCCGCCAACTATCCGCCGCGATCTTGCGATTCCCGAAGACCTTATCGAGGAGGCAGGGCGCATGCTTGGCTATGAAAATATTCCTCCGCAACTGCCCCATATCACAGTCGTCCCCGCGGAGCGCAATGACGAGCGCTATTGGGAAAACATGATCCGCGATAGCACCGTCGGCGCTGGCTTTACCGAGAGCATGCTCTCTGCGTTTACGAGCGACCGCGAACTTGCACAGTTTTTTCTTGACCCCGCAACTGCTCCGGAACTTGAAAATCCTTTGAGCCCCGAAACCAGATATCTCGTCCCTCGCGTGCTCATCAAGTATGTGAGCTCTACGGTTGAAAATCTGCGCGCGTTTGATACGGTCAAAATTTTCGGTCTGGACAAAAGTTTTACACGCGCCGCCACAGGCGTGGATGAGCATACCGACCTTATTTTTTCCTACGCGGCAAAAAACGCATCGGGCGCGAGTGAGTTTTATGAACTCAAAGGCGTACTTGACCGGATATTTGAGGGTCTCGGCATTAGCGATCAATGGTACGATGCCGCACTGACTTCTGCGGAACACACGCACGAGGCAAAACTTTTTCATCCTTATCGCGTGGCGCAGATAAAAATAGGAGATAAAACAATCGGCATGATCGGCGAGATTCATCCGGCGGTTCTTGATAATCTCAAGGCGCGAGCGCGCGTAACGGCATGTGAAATAAACTTTACGGAGCTTTGGCGGCATGCCCAAGACGAGCGGGAGTTTCGCCCCATCGGCAAGTTTCCCGCCATAATCCGCGACATCGCCGTTTTAGTTCCGACAAATACTCTTACCGAGACGGTACAAAATATTCTGGAAAATATCGGCGGCGCTCTCCTTATTGATACCGACCTGTTTGACTACTTCCAAGACGACGAGATGGACGCGGCGGAGACAAAAAGTTTAGCGTTTCACCTTATCTTCCAGTCGCCCGAGCGCACGCTCACCGAGCACGAAGTTGACGCCCTCCTCCAAAAAATCACCGCCGCCCTTGAGGAGCAGGGCTGGGAGATTAGGAAGTAAATCCTCTTTAATTAAAGGGAACCGACATTATCTACTATGGCAAAAATAATCATAAAAAATGATGAGTATTCCCCTTATGACTTTGACAATAGACCTACTGCATAATAACCTTTTTGCTATGATGATGATTTTTTAATCGATTTTTATGATACCAGAAAACCGCAACTGTACATTGTTAAAGAAGAGGGATAGATTGCTTCCCTCACGGGACGTCTGCTAGCAGTCGTCGCTACTGACCCAGTAGGTCTTTTTGCTGAAAGATCCTCGCAATGGCTGATTTTCGGATATTTTTCTACAGTATTAAGCTATGCCAACCCGTCACCACATTCATCCTGCGCGGATACTCGCCGCGCTGTTTATGCCCTCTGTCGTCGCAGAAGGGAGTATTTTTATTAGCCGTATTCCCCCGAAGAGTTTGTCCACAATCTTGGCGTGAGCAATGGCTATCTCGCCGCTCTGCTTCTTTCTTTTTCCGGAGGTGTCTCACTCTTTACCGTCGTTTTTTCCCTTTCCTTACCAAGTTAGCAGGCCGTAATTCCTCCTTGCTCTCCGACCTTTTTTTTGCTATACTCCCCCTATGGAAGCGCCTACGATCGTAAAGCGGACAAAGGAATATATGCTCATAAAAATCCCTCTGCCGCGGCAGGAGGTTGCGGTGGCACCGGAACCAATACGACGGAACAGAAAACTTGCTATGAACGCCGGAGAAAAACGCTTGTGGAAAGCGCTTCAATAAAGTGAGCGCGATGTCCGAGCCGGACGCATAATCACCGCACCAAATATAACTGAAGCTCTGCGCCGCTATGAAAAACGACAATGGGATTAGGGTCATACACAGCGCTCACTTCTTGAAGACCGCGCGGAAACTTCCGAAACCAATATGTGAAAAAATGAAAGCGCGGGATGTGCTCTTCCGGAAAAATCCTTTTGATCCGCTATTACACACGCATAAACTTCACGGTCCTTTGAGCGATTTTTATGCATATTCGGTTGATCACAACTACCGGATTATTTTTTCGTTTCAAGACAAAAAAACCGCTACCTACAACGAAATAGGGACGTATCGCGTCTATGGCGCAGAATAACTTTTTTATGAAAAAGGAAAAAAATAAGCAACCAAGAGACCCATTGGGCGAGGCATCCTACACCGCCAAGGATATTTATGTCTTGGAAGGATTAGAACCGGTGCGCAAACGCCCCGGCATGTACATCGGCTCAACCGGCGTAGACGGTCTGCACCATCTCATTTGGGAGGTGTTTGACAACTCCATGGATGAGGCGATGGCGGGACACGCCAAAAACATCGCTATTACGCTCCTGCCCAAAAACTTTATCCGCGTTATAGACGACGGCCGCGGCATTCCGGTTGATGTCCACAAACAGACCAAAAAGTCGGCGCTTGAGACCGTCCTCACCACACTCCACGCCGGCGGCAAGTTCGGCAGTGACGCGTATAAGATATCCGGCGGCCTGCACGGCGTCGGCGTTTCGGTTGTGAACGCCCTCTCCGCATCGCTTACCGCGACCATCTGCCGCGACGGTATTGAGCACGAACAACGCTACGCGCGCGGTATTCCCCAGGGTCCGGTCAAAAAAATAGGAAAGTGCGAGGGTTCGGGTACCGCGATTTTGTTCGCCGCCGATCCGCAGATTTTTGAAAAAATAGAATTTGATCTCCCGAAAATCCTTGCCCACATTCGCCAACAGGCATACCTGACGCGGGCGATTAAAATTACCATCATTGACGCGCGCGGGGAAGATACTGGGAAAGGCGGTGTGGCACTTGAACACAGTTATTCGTTTTATTTTGAGGGCGGCATTGCGTCGTATGTAAACTATCTCAATCGCAATGAGGCGCCCAAGCACGAGCATGTGTTTTACTGCTCCAAAGAGGTGGAGGCGGGGAGCGACAGAAAGATATTCGTAGAGGCGGCACTCCAGTACACAGACGACCTGCAAGGGCACGAGGTTGCGTTTGCCAACAATATTTATAACGGCGAGGGCGGCACGCATCTCACGGGATTCCGCACCGCGCTCACCCGCGCCCTCAACGACCATGCGCGCAAAAACGATTACCTCAAAAAAGACGATGATGCGCTCACGGGGGACGATGTGCGCGAGGGACTCACCGCCGTCATTTCGGTCAAAATTCAGAACAGCACGCTCCAGTTTGAGGGGCAAACCAAGTCAAAACTCGGCAATCCGGAGGCGCGTACCGCCGTAGAGTCCGTGGTCAGCGAAGCACTGAAAGAGTGGCTGGAGCAATATCCGCGCGATGCCGAGGCGATTATCGGCCGGGCGATCTTGGCGCAAAAAGCGCGTAAAGCCGCCAAGGCCGCGCGTGAGACGGTTTTGCGTAAAGGCATTTTGGAGGGCCTTATGCTCCCGGGCAAGCTCGCCGACTGCCAGTCAAAAAAACCAGAAGAGTCGGAACTATTCATCGTAGAGGGCGATAGTGCCGGCGGCAGTGCCAAGCAGGGGCGCGACCGGAGGTACCAGGCGATTTTGCCGTTGCGGGGAAAAATTCTCAACGTGGAGCGCGCGCGACTGGATAAGATGCTTACATCCAAAGAAGTAAAGGCGCTTATTATCGCCCTTGGTACGGCGATCGGGGACGAGTTTGATGAGAAAAAACTCCGCTACCATCGCATTATCATCGCCACCGACGCGGATGTTGACGGCGCGCACATCCGCACGCTTCTCATGACGCTTTTTTACCGTTACTTTCCCTCACTCATTGAGCACGGGTATCTTTATATTGCCATGCCGCCACTGTACCGTGTGCAGGCGAGAAAAAATATCCGCTATGTGTATTCGGATGAGGAGAAAGACCGCACAGTCGTAGAGTTTCAGAAAATCTTGGCTGATGCAAAAAACCAGCGCGGCAAAAAAGGAAAGGTGGTGGAAGAAGAGGCAGAAGAGGCAGAAAACGAGGCGGGGGAGGGCGGGGCAAGCGGTGAAACGGAAACTGCGGTAAAAACCGGCATGGTCAAGGGGATTGAAATCCAGCGGTATAAAGGGCTGGGGGAGATGAATCCCTCGCAACTCTGGGAGACGACGATGGATCCCGCCGCCCGCACGATGCGCCAGGTCAATATCGCGGACGGTGCCGCCGCGGACAATATCTTTAATATCCTCATGGGCGACGAGGTTTTGCCCCGCAAGAAATTCATACAGACGCACGCCAAAGCGGTGAAGAATTTGGATATTTAAAAAACCCCATGCAAAGATGGGGCTGGTTCACCATTCAAAAATACTAGGATGACTGGAGTGTCGCAATTGCCGTAGCAAACCACTCATCAGTAACAACTTTTTGTGCCTCAATTGTAGCTTTACTACATTCACGTGATGGTACAATAGAACACGTTCCACACGCCTCACAGGCAGTTTGCGCGCTGAGTCGAGTAACTTTTCTTGCTACCCAAAGTTGGAGGGATCCCGTTTCTTTCCGCAGACCTTCGAGGGCGTACTTTATAGAGCTGTAACTTTCTACCTCATTCTCAGCGCCGCACGCTGCACAGAGTAGGATGCCGTGTAGCTCCAACGAATAATGAACTACACCGAAATTCCTATTCCCTCGTATTACAGGACTTAAGCTTTTAAAGTACATACGACCTCCAATTCCTCAAAGAGATACTCTCGTCCACTCTATTGACAACAGCCGTGGTAGTCTAGAACAAAACCCGTATGTTGACAACTGATGACTTACTTTGCTACACTGTTACCGTAAGATAAAAGCCCCTGCGGGGGTTTTAAAATACCCGAAAATAAGGTAGGTTGGGTTTAGAGGTTGTCATGCAGAGGGCGAAGCCCGAAGCATCCCGTTACCTTGCGGGATTCCTCCCTCACGGGACGCCTACTAGCAGTCGTTGCCCTCGGAATGACGATAAGAATATGTCATTTTTTCAGCGTATACTACAATTTTCTAAGGAGGTACGGATGGAGCTCAAGAAGGTCGTCTGGCCGACCCGCGAGGAGACGGTTCGCTACACCATAGTGGTCGTCGCTGTGAGTTTGGTCGCGGCCGGATTTTTGGGCGGGCTTGATTTCATTTTTCAATATTTGGTAAGCAGGTTTATACTTTAATGCTAAATTATAAATGCTGAATGCTGAACACAAAACAAAGCTCATGATTTTTCTTTATTCAGCATTTGGCATTCAGCATTTATAGTTATTATTCATGCCCAAACAAACATCCGAATTTGGACGCAATTGGTACGCCATCCATACCTACTCCGGCTATGAGGACGCGGTAGTGCGCAATCTGCGCCAGCGCATTGAATCCATGGGCATGGAGGACAAGATTTTTACCGTGCTCGTACCCACGGAAAAAAAGATTCGCATTAAAAACGGCAAACGCCATGTTGTGGAGGAAAAAATCTACCCAGGGTACGTCCTGGTGGAGATGATCGTGACCGACGACTCATGGTATGTCGTGCGCAACACGCCGCGCGTGACGGGCTTCGTGGGTGCGGGCACGACACCGGCAGCACTCTCGGACGAGGAGATGGAGGTGCTTCTCTCGCGCATTGACGAAGACAAGCCGAAGTTCAAAATAGAGGTGGTCGTTGGCGATCCGGTCAAGATTATTGATGGGCCATTTAAGGACTTTGACGGTCGCATCGCGGAGGTTGATCAGGAAAAAGGCAAGATCAAAGTGCTAGTCAATGTGTTCGGCCGCGACACGCCCGTTGAGCTTGATTCTTTGCAGATTAAAAAATTGTAATCAGTTGATGGTTTGTAGTGAGTAGTTGGTAGAAAGAGGCAAGAGACGATTCTCTGCATAATTTTCCACCCGCTACAACCTACCCACTACCCGCTCTCTCTTATGGCAGGAACAATCAAAACAATCGTAAAATTACAGATTCCGGCGGGCAAGGCGACCGCCGCGCCGCCCGTGGGTACCGCCCTCGGTCCCCACGGCATCAACTTGGGCGAATTCGTCAAGAAATATAATGAAGCGACGGCACCGATGGGAGACGGCATCATACCGGTGGAGGTGACGATTTTCACCGATAGAACGTTCACGCTCAAACTCAAGACCCCGCCCGCCTCGGATCTTTTACGCCGCGCCGCATCCGTAGAGAAGGGCTCCGGCACGCCAAACAAGGTCAAGGTCGGCACGGTGAGCGGTGCGGATGTGCGCAAAATCGCCGAGCGCAAATTGGAGGATTTGAATGCCGACACCATAGAGGCGGCGGAACGCATCGTTGAGGGCACCGCGCGAAGCATGGGAATAGAAATAAAACGCTAGATCCAACCATAAATCCCTTCTTGCCTCTTCATCTCGCTTTCGGAATAGTTCCGAAGACGAACGGAGGAGTTTTTGCAAGGAGGGATTGTTCATGGAAAGACACCGGATTATTTATCTGAAAACTCCCGCAGGGTATACATCGCGGACCTTTCGGACGAGGGAAAAAGCGGTAGAGGCATTTACCCGAGTAGAGGAAGTGGTTACCGCGGGGGAACTCCGTGATATGATTGAGGGATATATCGTTGACAGTCCCGAAGTGCCGGATTGTTGGGTCTTCATCCTTAAGTGGGAAGTGACCGTATCATCCCATACAATAGATGTCATTATGGAAGGTATAAGGAGCGATTGCTGTCTCGAGACGGACGCGGCGAAAGAATTGCCCTTGATGATTACCAATTATCTACAATCGTTAAAAGACCAAGCAACACAGAAAAACATCCAAAAAATTTCAACGCGTAAAACAAAAACAAACTCCAGATGATCATCCGGAGTTTTTCATATATTTTTTAAAAAACCACATCCTTCACTTCATCAAATTAGCACGCCTAAGAATTTCTTCAATAAATTTGTCCACCGCCTGCAAAAAATCTTCACGCGTACCGAGATTCTGAATCGTTCGGTCAGCCATGGCGATGGGTCCGGCTTTTTCCACCGGTGGCTCAATTTCTGCGTAATCGCGCGAGGCGGCGAGATCGGGAGAAAGGGAGCGTACCGAACGAGTCGCGAGACGCGCGTAACGGAGTGCCGGCGGTGCATAGATCGCAAGCACGCTAAACTGTGCGCCAAACCGCTTTTTCATGATTTTATACTCGCTCCAGCTGTACAAACTTTCAATCACGACCGCGTGTCCTGCTTTTATGGCCTCTTCAATTTTAGGGAGCGAGCGCTCCGCCATGACGCCGACACCATAGTCGCGGCGCAACGCCTCGCGCACCATCCGTTCGTTTTTTTCGGTGCGCTCCAAACCTTGCCGGTGAAGCTCTTCATAAACGCGGTCGTTAAATCCAATCCGGGCAAAACCGGCACTGATAAAGCGCTCGGTCGCATCCGTTTTTCCGGATCCCGTCAGTCCGACAATGGCGATGATGGTAGTTTGTTCGGTTTGCATAGTGGTATCCCTTTCTCTTATCATAGCAATGCCGTGGAGAAAAGACCCCACGGCATTACGACGTTCCGTCACTCCCGCGAAATAAAAAGATCTGCGGAACGGGCGCCAAATTTCGATCCCATAGTGTGTAAAAACGACATGGAGGGGAGAAGTATATTCTTCTGCGCCCCAAGCTCGGCTGTAAGGCGCTTTTGCCCGTTCAAACCGATCCTCCATCCTTCATGCCCATTCACGCATCGGTGTGTTTCGGCACACCACCACTCCGTCCGCTGCCACAGCGCCAAGAATCGCCCGCCATAATGCTGATCCTCCCGCCCTGCCATGCAACCCCACCATGAAGTAAAGACGGCATACAGCGGAGGATGAATCACCCCTCCCGCATCCCGCAGAGCTTCCAATGCTCGGCGGGTGAGCCGTTCACACCATCCGCGATCCGCATCAAGCCTCCCTATATCCTTGCCGCACGCATCCATGAAAGCGGCATAAAAAACGGTAAAGACGTCTCGCGCGGTAGAAGGAAGCAGACGCGCCACTCTTGGTTGTACGGTATGCAGAGAGGCGACAGCATCGGAGATGAGGGAATAAAGTATCATCCGCTCAACCATCTCGGTCGACTCACACGGTTTCACCAAACGCTTTATCATACATCCCCCTTTTGTCCAAACAGGGTGGCAATGAACGTACGGTTTCCAATAGCCCCAGTATCCGATATTTTTTCTTAAATAACAAGGGAGTGTCGCAGTTGCATACCGGCAACGATGCGCTACAATTAAACCATATGCGCGGCACACTCATTGTTTTGGAAGGTACGGACGGGAGCGGAAAGAGCACGCAATTTCAATTACTTCTCGCGCGTTTCAAAAAAGCGCATCGCCCCGTTGCAACGCTCAAATTTCCCCAATACGGTAAAAAATCAAGCGGGCTTGTGGAGGAGTATCTCGCGGGGAAGTACGGGAAAAATCCCGAAGCCGTCAGTCCCTACGCCGCCTCGCTTTTTTACGCACTTGATAGGTTTGACGCGGCGGCGAAGATAAAAAAATGGCTCAAAGACGGCAAGACGGTTTTGCTTGACCGCTATGTTGACTCAAACGCCGGCCATCAGGGAGGGAAGATCAAAAACCCTACCGCACGGAAGCAATTTTTGCACTGGCTCTACGATATAGAGTACCGGATTCTCAGCGTCCCCCGGCCGGATCTAGTCATCATCCTCCACGCGCCGGCGTCCATGAATGCGGCGTTACTGACGCACAAGAAGCGCGACATTCATGAACGGAACGCGCAACACCTCAAAGACACCGAACGCGCGTATCTTTGGCTCGCCGCAAAGTATCCAAAAAATCATCGCGTCATTACATGCGCGCCGCAGGGGAAACTTTTGCCCCCCCATGAAATCCATGAAAAAATCTGGCATATCGTTGAGCCGCTGTTTATTAAAGCGAAAAAATATGAAGCATTATCTTGACCTTTTGCGCAATACTCTGGAAAACGGTACTGACCGACCGGACCGGACGGGCGTAGGCACGCGCGCGATTTTCGGACAAACAATGCGGTTTGACATGGCGGACGGATTCCCTGCGATTACAACAAAAAAGCTTGCATTTAACGCAGTAAAAGCTGAACTTCTCTGGCTCATCAGCGGCAGTTCGGATGTGAAGGACTTGCAGAAACTCGGCTGCCACATTTGGGATGCGAACGCCGAAGCCGACTACTGGAAACCCAAAGCGCGGTTTGAGGGAGATCTTGGCCGCGTCTACGGCGTACAGTGGCGGGCGTGGCAAAAACCCGACGGCACAACGGTAGACCAACTCCGCGAGGTAATAGAGCGCATCAAGAAAAATCCGTATGACCGCCGCCTCATTGTAAGCGCGTGGAATCCGGGCGAGCTTGACCAAATGGCGCTCCCGCCCTGTCATGCGTTTTTTCAATTTTTCACCTCCGGCGACAAACTCTCCGTCTCCATGTATCAGCGCTCATGCGACATGTTTCTCGGTGTGCCGTTCAATATAGCTTCATATTCGCTCCTCTTGCACATGATCGCGCAGGTTACCGGCATGCAGGCGGGGGAGTTCGTGCATATTCTTGGCGACACACATATTTACCAAAACCACTTTGACCAAGTCCGCGAACAGCTCACCCGCACGCCCTATCCCTTACCAAAACTTATACTCAATCCCACCGTCACCGATATCAACTCCTTCACCATGGACGACATCCGCCTTGAAAACTATCAATCCCATCCCACCATCAAAGCCCCCATGGCGGTGTAAAATTACTTTTTAACAAATGACTTATGGAACTACTGACCTTCCACACTTAACTTAACGACCCCTTCGTGGGATACTGAAGGCATATGAAAACATCTCATATCTCTTCAGAATCCCGTGAAGCAAAGGAACAACGGCGATTCAAGGCGGCAGAACTGTTCAAAAAAGGCATC
>JAUYPE010000004.1 GCA_030697705.1 bacterium
GTAAGCGATGAGATGATCCAAAACTATGTCAGAAACCAGCACGAAGGCACAACTGAGGACGAGGAGTTCAAAATCGTTAATCCTTAAAGGACTTCAGTCCGCTTATTGGAATCTTCACGCTTCAGCGTGAAGTGGTTCAAAGTACCATGAAAGTGTGGTTAAAAAAGAAATCAAAAACTTTATCCAAGAAGCAAAAAAATCTGGAAAAACGGATGATGAAATTCGCCAATCTTTGCTTGGGGCTGGGTGGCAAGAAACAGATATTATCGAAGCATTAGAAGCGCTTGAATTGGATTCTTTGCAGACGCTACCAGAGGTGCCAGCCCCACATCTTTCTGACTCAAAGTCGGGTATCTCGAGTTTTTTTGACACGCTAAAAACACATATCAAGCGTCCGCAAACTTATTATGCGTTGGGTGCTGTTTTGTTGGTTGTCGTAGCCATCTTTTTCTACCAAAAAGTAATTCTCAAAGAGGAACTTTCGGAATTTGAACTTACTCCTACAATCGCCGATGCGGCAGGAGTGGTTCCGAACACAACCTTTACCCTTAAGAGCAGTGCCAATCTTAGCGCGACGGTGGTACAGAAATACCTTCAGTTTGAACCTCAAGTTGAATACACAATCAAGAAGATTTCTAGCGGAAGCAGTTTCTTTGAAATTACGCCAGCAGTTGCTCTTGAAGAAAATAAAGTTTATTCATTGACCATTGCAGAGGGTCCGATTGCGGCACGTGCGTACAGCTGGGCATATCAGGTGAAGGCGCCATTTCAAGTGGTCGCTTCATTACCGCGGGATAAGTCGAATGGCGTTCCTACCAATACTGGCATTGAGATTACTTTCAATCGGGAAAATCTTTTAAGTCCGGAAAAATCTTTTGAACTATCGCCATTGGTTCAAGGAAGATTTGAAATACATCGAAATATTCTAGTTTTTGCTCCTCTCCAAGAATTAAATCCGCAAACAGTTTATACAATCAAAATTAAAGCTGGCATTAAAGCAGAAGGCAGTGATGATACGCTTAGCGAAGATACCGAGATAAAATTTGAGACCGGCGAAAAGTACACCTACCAACTCCGCCCCTATTTCAATTTCGGCAAGACATTTTTTGAGTTTAAGCCAGACACAGAGGTGGCATTTGCGGTCAACTATTCCAACTTATCCGCCAACACTGTTCCGCTCACTGTTTACAGATTTGGGAATGTGCAAGAGTTTATGTCGGCGTATAAAGGCGCGCTTAATGAGGAAAATAAATGGACGCGGTATCATGCCTACAATCCAGTAACGCCATCCGCTGATAAAAAAGTTTTTGAATCTAATGTGCAACTTGAGGAACAGACACGAGTTAAATTTATTCGCATGTCGCAAAAGTTAAGCGAGGGATTCTATCTTGCCGATGTAATTGTTAATAACGAACATGAGCAAGCATGGTTTCAGGTAACGCCCGTTGTCGGTTTTTCGGCTATTAGCGGTTCAAAAACCCTCCTTTGGCTAAAAGATTTGACTAACGGCAATAATCTTTCCAATGCCGAGGTTTTATTTGAGAATGGCGGCGTAGGAAAAACGAATAGCGATGGTGTAGCGATGTTTGAGACACCACGGCAACTCATCAGAAGCAAAGACGAGTCAAATGATTACTATTATTACTCTCCACTTTCTTACTTTTACACCGTTTCTATTGGTAGCAGACAACTTGCGATTCCTGTCGAGAATGAATACGGCTACTTTTCAAAAGTGAGTCCGCCCGACACTTGGTGGGACTATTTCTCGCTTGATAAAGGTATCTATTTGCCAACCGACAAAGTTCATTTTTGGGGAATTGTAAAACAAAGGAATGGCATCGATATAAAAGGAGAAGAGGTCACGATTCAACTTACCAATCCATTTTGGGCGGGAACATCAAAAGATGATATTACTGTCTATGGCGAGACAAAATCGCAAATCAGCGACTTTTACACGCTCACCGGCGAGATAAGCTTCGCCGATCTTAAGCCGGGGTTGTATCAATTAAGCGTTAAGCGCGGTGACGAGATTATTGTCTCGGAAAATGTAAATGTAGAAACGTATGTTAAACCGGCTTATAAATTAACTATTACTGCTGACAGAAATGCCGTCTTTGCAGGCGACACTATTACTTACAAAGCTAAAGCAGAGTTTTTTGAGGGCACGCCTGTGGCGAATTTGAAATTAAAGTACAACGGCTACTTATATAACCAGATTGCCGGCGAAGTCGAACTCAATCAAGATGGCGAAGGTTCCTTCACGGTAAAGACAGAATATCGGGAGGATCAATATAGTTACTGGCCGAGGTATCTTGGCATCAATGTTTCTCCTGCGGTTTCCGAAGAAGGCGAAATTAACTCGAGCGTATCTGTGCTGGTTTTCGGGCCGCACATTGATTTGAGAAGCGAGCAGTCGTTTTCCGATAAAACCAGTAAATTTGACCTTGGGCTTAAGAAAATCGTTTTGGATAAGGTAGAGAACGATCAGCCGTGGTGGAATTCCGACAACTATCTTGGCGATCCTGTGTCGGGTTGGGGTATCACAGCCGATGTTACTGAAATAATATACAAGCAAACAGAAATTGGCAGAGGATACGATATTATTAATAAAACTACTTATCCGCAGTATTCCTACTCAACCGAATATCGCGAGATAAAGCAGGATAACCTTATTGCCGACGGCGCCGGCAACGCTCATTACGAGTGGACGCCAGAGGAAAAGAAGTCCTATCGCATAACCTTTACCACAAAAGATGCCGAAGGAAGGTCAATCAAAAGGCAACACTATGTATATGGCGGCTCGTTTTCGTATTTCGGTTTTTACGATTCCCGAGGGATAACGCTTAAAAATCTTGATAACAAAAACGAGTACAAATTAGGCGAGCAAGTTCGACTTCAGATGCAAGATAATGGCGGCAATGCTCTTGCGCCGGGATCGGGGAAATTTGTCTTTATGCGGGTTAACAATGGAATCATTTCTTATCAAATGAGCGATTCGCCAGATTACAGCGATAGTTTCAAAGATGCTTATATTCCCAATGCGAATATTATCGGAATATGGTTCAGTGGATCTCGTTTTATCAACAGCTATCCAGTGAATCTATCATTCGATACAGACGAACGCCAACTTAATGTAGAGGTTAGGAAAGACAAAGAACGCTACCGGCCGCGCGATAAAGTAAATCTTAGTATACGAGTTACCGACAAAAACGGATCGCCGAAACAATCCGAAGTTAATGTATCGGGAATTGACGAGGCGGTGTTTTCGCTTAATCCAGAGGAAAAAGATATCGCGAATAATCTCTACCAAGATATCTTCACTTCGCTTGTAATCCGATCCTCGCATTACAGTCCGTTGCTTGAGGGCGGAGGCGGAGCAGAAAAAGGATGCTTTGTCGCCGGCACCGATGTGTTAGTGCCGAGCGGATCGCAAGATATTGAGAAATTGCGAATCGGCGACGAGGTTTTGACATGGAAAGAAGGATCGCCGAAAGAATTTGTGAAAGCAAAAATAAAGAGGATCAGCTCTCATGTCGTAAGCGGTTATTTCGTGGTGAATAATAAACTGCACATCACCATGAATCATAGGTTGCTCGTAAACGGAGCGTGGAAGTACGCCGGCGAGATAGAAATCGGGGACACGCTTCTTGCAAGCGACGGCGCCAAAGAGAAAGTGACCTCGCTTAAGTTTGTTCCAGAGTGGACGCTTGTCTATAACATTGAATTGGATAAATACCACACATATTTTGCTGACGGCATTTATGTTCACAATGAAGAAAAAGGCGGAGGCGGCGCAAGAGAAGATTTCCGGGATGTCGCTATTTACAAATCAGTTCGCACTAATTCCAGCGGCTACGCAGAAGTTTCCTTTGATGTTCCTGACAATCTCACTTCATGGCGTCTCACCACCCAAGCCATTACCAAAGATTTATTTGCCGGGAAATCGGTCAATTTTGTCCCTGTCGGTCTTCCATTCTTTGTGGAGACCGCTCTCAACAGGACATATCTTGTAGGAGATAATCTGAATCTCCGAGCAAGAGTTTTCGGCACTGCCAATGTTCAGAATAATATATATTATTCTATTGAAAGCGAGACACTGCCATTTAAGAAGGTAGAAAAAACTGGCGGCAAGGTTATCGAAATTCCGCTCGGCGGGCTTACGCCGGGAAAACACAAGATAAAAATCTCCGCGAGCGCGGGCGGATACAGCGATGCAATTATCCGCGATCTTAATGTGGTGAGCAGTTACTTCTCAAAAAACGCTTCTGAATTTTATGAACTCTCTCCAAACATGCCGAGCATACAAGGCGCGACAAAAGGATTTACCGAGCTTCTCTTTACTTCATACGAGCGCGGCAGATTTTACAATGTCCTGCGCTGGCTTGGTTGCGAGTGCGGAGCGCGCATAGATCAAAAGTTCACGAAATGGTTTGCGGAAGTATATCTCAATAAATTTTTTGACGAGAAGATGGAAATTGATGATATCGACGCAAGAAGTTATCAAACCTCTGACGGCGGCATTACGCTCTTGCCGTATAGTGACAAGGACTTGGAACTTTCGGCAAAGTTTGCGCATCTTATTAAAGACGAATCAACCACCGCGGATAAGGAATCGCTAAAGCGATATTTGACCGCTTCGCTTACTGATCGCAAAGCTGATGTAAGCCGTATCGTTAGAGCTCTCTACGGACTTTCAGCTTTCAAAGAGCCGATCTTGATTACTCTTCAAAATATTAAGTCCGATCGCAACCTAACTTTATTGGACAAGGTTTATATTGCGCTTGCATTTGATAACCTTGGGGCAAAAGAAGAAGCACGAAGTTACTACAAGACAGAAATTAAACCATCCCTCACTACGAAAAAACCCTTCGTATATGTTAGTAAATTAAAGGGTCAAGACGACAATATCATTGCGACAGCCCTGCTTGCCGGGCTTACCGCGAGCTTGTCTGAACCAGAGTCAGATGGTCTCGGTCAATATGCTATAGAAAATTATCCCAAAGAAACGCTGAAAAATTTTGAGGTGTTATTATACCTCAAAGCCGCCTTGCCGAAATTAAGCGGCGATAAAGTAAGTTTCTCTTGGCGAACCTCATCAAAAAACGGCTCGAAAACCCTTGAAAACAACGAGGTGTTCCGATTAGAACTTCCGCGCGATGAACTTGCCATCCTGCAATTTAGCGACATCAAGGGTCACATCGGCCTTGTGAGCAACTTCGAAAAAGAGTCATCGTCGGCTGAAATCAAAAAAGACGCAACGATTGGCATATCGCGAAATTATTCTGTGGATGGTCGACCAACCACCGAATTTTCTGATGGCGATTTGGTGAGGATTGATATCAATCCAACCTTTGCGCCGGGAGCGCTTGAAGGTGCCTATCAAATCATAGATTACTTGCCAAGCGGGCTCCGGGCAGTGACTAATCTCCAAAGAACCCCATTTAACCCAAATTATTCTGGTTATGCATACTATCCTTCGGACATTGAAGATCAGCGGGTGACCTTCGTTATCTGGAAGAATTACCCGAGGCCATTCTTCTACTACGCGCGGGTGGTGTCTAAGGGAAATTACAAAGCAGAACCAGCACTTATCCAGTCCTTGAAGAGCCTTGAGAGTACGAACATATCTAATGAAGCTAATATAACCATTCGATGATCCGTCATGCCCAAAAACTTTACGGTGTTATTATTTTGCTTGCGTTAGTAAGCGTTGGTTTGTATTTTGTATTATCTGATAGAACCAAGCGGCCAGAAATTTCTCATATATATCATCATTCACAATTTTTCAAATACGCGCCATTTATTGAAAGCTCACTGGAGCAAGTTAAAAAGGACGAGAAGATTGATTTGAATAAGGTTATGGGCGGCCTTGTCCCGCACCACATTCCTACTACGATTCCGTTGTTGGCTGAGTTCTACACTAAGTTAAAAAATACTCGCGATGTTAAAACTTTTATTATCCTCGCGCCAGATCATGTTGATGCGGGCCGCGGTAATATTAGCGTTTCCAAAGCTGATTTTGTCATGCCCTTTGGCACGCTCCGGCCGAATTTAGCCATAATAGAGCAACTGGAGTCATCTGGTTTTATTGTGCAAGATGAGGCGCCTTTTGATCGCGAGCACTCCATTGATTCCCAGTTACTTTTGATAAGCAAATTATTCCCAAACGCGCAAATCGTTCCTCTGATTTTTCGATCAAGCATCACTAACGAAGAGGCGAGGGCATTTGGCAAGATTCTTGCAGGCGTAGTAGACGAGGATACTTTTATTGTAAGCAGTGTGGATTTTTCACACTATCTATCGGAAAAGCAGGCAAGACCCATTGATTACCTTTCCGCTAATGTTTTGGGCGCTATAGATTCTAAGTCAACCGAATTGATTAGGGCGGATTCGGAGCAATCTCTTGTAGCACTCATGTCTTTTCTTGAAACAAAGGGGGCGAATCATCATGTGGACTTGCAAGTTTTCAACACAAGAGATTTTAATAGCAATAACGATTATACTACCGGCTATGTGACCGGCTTTTGGGGTATTAAATACGGTGTCTCTGGTCAGTTGAATAACAACGAGCCGATCACCCTACTTTTTGTTGGTGATATTATGTTATCCCGTCTTATTGGCGATATCATGGCGCGAAACAACGACTGGCGATATCCATTTTTAGAAACGGCGGACTTTCTGAAAAATGCCGATATCGCTTTCGGAAATCTGGAGGGGCCGATATCTTCGAGAGGGACGAAAGTTGGAAGCATTTATTCCTTCAGATCAGACCCTCGAGTAGTAGAGGGTCTTTTGTATGCCGGGTTTGATGTGCTTTCGATCGCGAATAACCATATTTGGGATTATGGAGCTGACGCGGTTCGGGATACGCTTACGATCCTCAAAGATGCCAGCATAGGAGTTACTGGCGGTGGGATAGATTATCAAGAAGCGCACAAACCGCTTATAAAAGAGGTGAGAGATACAAAGATTGCCTTTCTGGGATACACCGACCTGATCTCATCGTCGCTTGCTTTAAAAACAGCAAAACCGGCAATTGCATATCTTGATATTGATCAAGCAATTTCCGATGTAAAGGAAGCGCGGAAAGTTGCGGATTTGGTTGTTGTTTCGCTACATCAGGGAAACGAATACGAAACGACACAAAATTTAAATCAAGAAAAAGTTGCAAGAGCGCTTATTGACGCTGGCGCACAGTTGATTATCGGTCACCATCCTCATGTCATTCAACCCGTGACAGAGTACGGTGGCGGATATATCGCTTATAGCTTAGGCAACTTTGTATTTGATCAAAATTTTTCTGCCGATACAAAAACTGGCTTGGCTCTGAAAGTGACACTAAAGAACAAAAAGATTTCTCAAGTAGAGCAGATTAAAATCGCGTTCACTTCATCGTATCAGCCCTATTTGATTTCAGGTCTGAAATGACGAAAATAAAGATATGGTTACCGAAGAATTGAAAAACTATATTCGGGAATCTTTGAAGTCCGGTCAAACGAATGTTATTGACTGAACTTTTTATCCAGTTGCAGAGTACGCTAGTTTGGTGGGATAATTGCCCCATGGAGTTTCATGAGATAAAGAAGAGGGCGCTGGAGATTCGTGACCGTTACGCGGCGCTTACCGCGCGTGCCGGAGACAAGCCATGGGGAGCGGTGGAGCACATGCAAGGGTTTGTTGGTGATGTCGGTGATCTTGCAAAGCTCGTCATGGCGCATGGAGGATTTCGCACCTATCCCGATCTGAAAGAAAAATTGGGACACGAACTTGCGGACTGTTTATGGTCGGTCGTTGTCCTTGCTGATGAGTTAGGTATTGATATGGAAAATGCGTTTGAAAAAACAATGGATGAGTTGGAGGTGCGGACAGAGTGATAATAACTCTAGGACTTACGCGCTTATCTCTCTTCCGTCATTCCGAGCCCTTCGCTTCTGCTCTGGATAAAATTCACAAGGAATCCCGTGAGTATTGAGTATGCTGAAATCGTACGGGATCCTTCGTTCCGACAGAGTCGGAACTCTGGATGACGAGCAATTGGGTAAGTGTTCATTATTTCTTAATTTCTTCTCACATGTTTGATGTAACGGTTAATTTTTGGGCGGTGGTTGCTGCGGCGGTCACGAGTTTTATTGTCGGTTCGGTGTGGTACTCGCCGATGATGTTCGGGGATGTATGGGCGCGCAATTTGGGTAAAAGTCCCGGGGAGTTGGAGCGGATGAAAAAAGCTCCGATGGCGACGCCGGTAGTGGGGATGTTTGTCGGCTCGCTCGTCATGGCATATATTTTAGCGCACTTTGTTACCTACTTGAATGTGCGGTCTCTTGCCGATGCTTTTTTGCTGGCATTTTGGCTATGGCTCGGATTTATTGTGACGGTTAGCATCTCAGCCGTATTATTTGAACATCGCTCAAAAAAAGTATTTTTCATCAACATCGCTTTCCAGCTCGTCAATCTTTTTGTCGCGAGCGTTATTTTGGGACTTTGGCGATAAGAAGATAAAAAATACGAGATATGATCGGTAGAGAGCGTAGCGTTTTATTTCGGCGTGCGCTATACTAGCGCTATCATGCAGTTTCGCGTTGATCCGGGTGAATTGTGGTACGGTGTCAAGATAAGCGTCCTCATCGGTGCCGTTTTTTTTATCGGTGCGCGCTCGGTGCATGAAATCGTGAGGTATAGTGAGCCCGCCAGTGACGAGATGGTGCCTGTTTCGGAACTACCTCCATTCGTTGCCTTCGCGCGCGGCGGCGGAGGGGAAAAGACGCTCGCCTACGCGGCGTTGGATAATGGTGCGCTTATTCTCCCGAGTCACGAAGCCGTTGCCGCGCGGCGTGATGCGCTTATCGCGGCGCGTGAGGATTTTATTTTTGCCGATCTCTCGGCGAATAAGCTTTCACTGTATAAAAGCGGTGTACTGGTTAAAACGTTCGTTATTCTTGGATACGGCAAAGAAGGAACTTTTTTTGAGACGCCGAGCGGCGTCTACCGCGTCCAGTCCAAAGAGGAGAATCACTTCTCAACCATCGGGCATGTGTGGATGCCGTGGAGCATGCATTTCTTTGGAAATTATTTTATCCACGGATGGCCGACTTATCCTGACGGACGCGCCGTACCGCCCGGGTATTCCGGCGGGTGCATCCGCCTCTCCACCGCCGATGCGAAGGAGTTGTTTTCCTTGAGTACGGGAGGCATAGCAGTGCTGACCGCATCCGAGGAGAATACGATGTCCGCCGCGCACAATGCGCAGGCGCAATATTTCCGCAGAGTTGCCGGCGGGGCGCAGGCAGCCGGACAGGAGCCGAAACTCTCCGCACCCTCTGTGCTCGCGGTGGATTTCACGACCGGGCAAATTCTTTTTGAGCGGGACAAGGATACCGCCCGACCGATCGCTTCGCTCACGAAACTCATGACGGCTCTCGTCGCGATTGAGACGATTAATCGCTTTAAAATTATTACTATGAGCGCGAGCGCGCACGCCATGCCGGGGGATTCGGCGGGGCTTGCGGTGGGGGAGAGTTTTCAGTCGCAGGATTATTTGTACCCGCTCTTGCTGGAATCAAGCAATGATGTGGCGGCGCTGTATGCTGAACAGGTGGGCGGTTTTGTCGGTATCATGAATCAAAAGGCGCGGGGTATCGGTATGGAGCGCACGCACTATGCGGATGTGAGCGGGCTTGACCCGGAAAATACCTCCAGCGCAGTGGATATATTCCGCCTTCTTCAATTTTTGAACAATCATAAAAAGCCGATTTTTGATATTTTGGGGATTCGCGATTATACGAGGACGAGCCATAACGGAGGGGGTGTCCACCAGTGGCATAATGTGAATTGGTCGTCGGATGACGCACGGTTTGTCGCCGGAAAGGCCGGATTTATCGGTGCGGCAGACTACGTGATGGCGGGCGTCTGGCGCATGAAGTTTGCCGAAGAAGGCGAGCAAACGGTAGCGATTATCATACTTGGTTCGCATGACCAAATGAGCGATACGAATGTGTTAATTGATTATCTGGAGAAAAATTTTGTGTACGGCACAGTGCTTACGCACAAAGATGATCTTGCCGCTCCCGCCGGTACGCTCCGTACGGGTGCGGTGCTGTATGAGGCGATTCCCG
This sequence comes from bacterium, assembly GCA_030697705.1. Taxonomy (GTDB): domain Bacteria; phylum Patescibacteriota; class Minisyncoccia; order Sungbacterales; family HO2-52-23; genus JAUYPE01. The sequence continues at coordinate 10,113 of JAUYPE010000004.1, forward strand.
CGTTGAATATTCGTTAATCTCTGGTATGGAAATAAAAGCTGTCGGAAAACAGTATGCGTTGGGAACCACGCTCATCCGCGATGAGTTATTTGACTTGACGCTTTATCGGCGGCTGGAAGCGCTGGCGGATGGGGCATTGCGGCGACTTTTGGGCGATCTGGTGCGCATTGAGGAGAGGCATTTGGCATTCTGGAAAGATTTTTTCTCTCTTCCCGTCGTTCCACTTGGTTTCTTCTCATGCATGAAATTGGAGTTGATGGTTTTTGTGTGCCGTATCTTCGGGGAACGGGCAGTGCATCTTATCTTGGAAGCGATTGAGGTGAATGGGATTAGAAAGTATCTTACGGTGTGGGACACCTACCGCGATACGCCGTTGGGTGCCGCCACGGAGCGCATTGTGCGTGAAGAGATTGAGCATGAAGAAATAATCGTTTCGAGTTTGGTGGAAAAAAACATCAGTCCCGAACGCGTGCAGAATATCTTTTTGGGATTTAACGACGGTCTGGTGGAGATGCTCGGCGCCGTGAGCGGATTTTTTGCGGCGCTGGGGACGGTACCGGCGGTACTCCTGGCGGCGTTTACCGTTGCGGTTGCGGGGGCGTTTTCCATGGGTGCGGGGGTGTTTATGGCGGTGAGTTCAGGGGATGAGGTGCGGGCCATGGAAGCGGGGAAGCAGCGCTTAACCGGTCGCGGTGCGGGGAGAATATTCCTTCCACCGCGTAACCCTGTCGTCTCCGGGTTCTTTGTTGGCGCGTCGTATCTTATCGGCGCGATGGTGCCGGTCTTCCCGGTGCTGTTCGGTGCCAAACATATCGCCTACTCCATCCTTGCGTCGGTAATCATGATCATACTTATCTCTGCGGTATTAGCGTTTCTTTCAGGCATGAATATCCGGCGGCGGATTATAATGAATGTGGGAATTATCGCCGCGGCGGTGGTGGTTGCCTACACCATTGGTATTGGTCTTAAATATGTTTTCAACATCGCGCTTCCGCCAGCGTACATTTAATAACACTCCTGCGACCGCACGGCGCATCGACGAACGCTATATGTGGACAGCACACGCCCGCCAGAAGATGGCGTTTTATCGTCTGACCGAGTCGCGGATCAAGCGTATCATCCGCTATCCGTCGCGCATTGAGCAGGGGATTCTGGAAACGGCGGTGGCATGTATGCAGCCCGCCGCACCGGAAGCAAAACGACCATTGCCGTTTGCCAAAACCGGTTCGTCGGGGTTCGGGCGTGGCAGTGCTAAACAATCTGAAATCTGGGTGATGTATGTGGTTGTTCCCGCGCGTGCCGGCACGAAAGGTCAGGGTATAAAGATTATTACCGCGTGGCGATATCCCGGCAAAAGTCCCGAACGCGACCCCGTGCCTCCTCTGATTTTGGAAGAGGTGCGGCGGATTATCCACGCCTCATGATTTTTTTGGTTTGATGATGGGAAGCGAAAGAAGCCGGTCATTGAACATTGTTATATATAAAGATATGTGGTATTATACAAACAGAAGCAACGTATGAATGACATGATCCTCGCGGTGGAAAATTTGCGTAAAACATACGGCGGTGTCACGGCCGTTGATGGTATTACGTTTGCTGTGCAGGCGGGGGAGATCGTGGGGCTTCTTGGTCCTAATGGCGCGGGCAAGACGACGACGATTGATATGATTTTAGGTATCGTGGAGCCCTCCGGCGGTATGATCCGCGTTTTTGGGCAGGACTTCCGAACTCATCGCGCCGTAATTCTTGCCCGTGTGAATTTTGCCGCCGTCTATGCGCATCTGCCCGGCAACACAACCGTGCGACAAAATCTTTTCATCTTCGGACTGTTGTACGGTGTGTCGCACCTGCGCGAGCGGATTGCCGCTTTGCTCAAAGAATTTAATCTTGAAAAACTTGCCCGCACTAAAACGGGATTACTTTCTTCCGGCGAACAGTCGCGGGTGCATCTTGCCAAAGCGCTTCTCAATGAGCCGAAACTTCTCCTTATGGATGAGCCGACAGCATCCATTGATCCGAGCGATTCCGAAATTATACGCGAGAAGATAAAGACATACGCCAAACAAAACCGTGCCGCGGTGCTCTGGACATCTCATGACATGTATGAGATTGAATCGGTATGCGACCGCGTGCTCTTCATCTCGCACGGAAAAATCGTTCTGGAAGGGGATCCGCGTGAACTTCCCGCGCTCTATGGCAAGAAAAATTTGGAAGAACTTTTTATCGCGGTGGCGCGCGAGCCGCTTTCTTTGCATGTATCCGTATAACGAATACCTATGACAAATATCAAGCATATATTCGCAATATTTTGGCGGCAGATGCTCCTCATGCGCGGCAACGCGTTCCGGCCGCTTAATTTGTTTTACTTTTCGGCGCTGGAGCTTTTTTTGTGGGGCGTGCTGACGGTGTATCTTGACCGCACGACGGGAACGGGATTTCACTTTGTCAGTTTGGTGCTTGGTGCGGTTATTTTATCTTCTTTTATGAGTCGTGTGGTATTCGGCATCAGCGCATCGTTTCTGGAGGATGTGTGGACGAGAAATTTCATCAATCTCTTCTCCTCGCCGCTTTCCCTGCACGAATACATTCTCGGTTTTGTCGTCGTGAGTATCGTGGAGTCGTCCGTCTCCCTCGTGTTTATGGCGGTACTCGCGCAGATTCTGCTGTCCTATCATATTCTCTCCTTTGGATTGTTATTGGTGCCCTTTGCCGCGGTGCTTTTTGTCTTTGGTCTCGCGATGGGTATTTTTACCACGGCGGTCGTCATGCGCTTCGGACCGAGCGCCGAAATGGTCGTCTGGTCCATTCCGCCGCTGTTAGCGCCGTTTTCCGCGGTGTTTTATCCACTGTCGGCACTGCCTTTCACGCTTCAGAAAATCGCCTACTTCATTCCTGCGACGCATGTGTTTGAGGGTATGCGCGGCGTGGTCCTGACCGGATCGCTTGATTGGCAATCGCTCGCCGTCGGCTTCGCGCTCGCAGTGCTGTATTGCATTATTGCGTACTGGTTTCTCTACCGCTCATACAAAAGCGTCCTTCGCCGCGGCACCTTCGCCCGCTTCGCAACGGAGTAGGCGAATGCAAAAGTAATTTGACAAAATAAATTTCTTCCGTTTAGTCCACTTATGGGTAACCGACCGGCTCGTGTTTGCGTGCCGGTTTTTCTTTTGAGAAAAGACGAGTATTATGGGGGCATATGCATCGCGGCATTGCAACATTTACGCTTGATACCGGAACGTGTCCCAAGTGGCTGTTTGAGCGAATGGTGCGGCTCGGACGGGAAATGGTGCGCGTATTAATTGAGGAGTACGGACCGGATGAATTTATCCGGCGGATTTCGGATCCCGTGTGGTTTCAGTCATTGGGAACCGTTTTGGCATTTGACTGGAATGCCTCCGGTTTAACAACGATTCTCACGGCGGCATTGAAAGAGGCGATTCGCGGAGAAGAAGAGCGGCT
>JAUYPE010000002.1 GCA_030697705.1 bacterium
GATCGGTCAATACCTCGCTTGCTCCTGCTGTTTTTGAGACGATGACGGGAAGACCCGTTGCCATGGCTTCAAACACCGCCAATCCCCATGACTGAAGATGGTTGGGAGAGATATAGATATGGGAGGTGCGGTAGTGGGAGATCAATTCTTCTTCAGAAACATGTCCCGGAAAGGAGACGGCGTCCGCAACGCCACGCTTGCGGACAAGCGCCGTGAGCCGCGCACAATAACCGCGATACTCTTCGTTCCCGCCGTTGCCGCCGACAATCGTAAGCGATGCGCCATAGCCGTTTTTGCGTAACAACGACACCGCCTCAATCGCATCTTCATACCGACGGTGAAGGAAAAAAACGCCCGCCACAAGTAGTTTGATAGAATCGCGGCGCGGCGCGGCGCGTTCGCGATAGGGAAAGTGCTCCACATCCACACCGCTCCGTACGATGACGGCGTTTTTATGAAAATATTTTTTCGCCCAGTCGCGCGTGCGCGTGTCTAACACCATCATCCCCTCATGAGGTTTGATAAAACGCCGAACTTCATATTCGTCAAGCAGGCGGAAAAAAAGCTTCTTCAACCCTGTGAGCCGGTAGTGCGAGTCAAATTCTGCGCGCCGCCACGCGATCCATGAGCGGGTAAGAATATCGCTCATCATGAGGACGGAGGGGATATTTTTATGCTCCTTTTTATAGAGTGCCACCACGCGGAACGCGAGCCGGTCGTGCGGATTAAGGATTTCCGTCGCCGGATCAATGAGTCCCGCGAGGATGCGGGCGTGGCACGTTTCTTCATGAGAACGGAGAATATAATTCAGCGCGCCGAAAAACGGAATACTCCGTCCTTTTCGTATCGCACCGGAAGGGAGCGCGATTACTTTCAATTCCCGCACAAGTTCGGGAAAGCACCGCTCCGGCGCATACGCCATCGTATACACTGTCACGCGATGTCCAAGTTTCTGGAACGCCAAAGCAAAAGAGAGCGCCTGCCGCTGGCTTCCTCCCCGCCCGTCCAATTTAGATTCTATGACCGCAATATGCATAGGCCGGCTTTTTGTCATTGCGAGAATCTTTCAGCAAAAAGACCAACTAGATTTCCTGCCACAGAACATGATGGGAACCATGTAGCAATCTCAATGGTGGATAGATTGCTTCTCCGCCCGAGGACGGATCGCAATCACAACATAGAGACATCATCGCTCATGAGCCACAGCCGCCATATCCGCGTCCGCCATGAGCCGCGCGAGCGCTTTATAGTCCGTTTTCGGCTTCCAGCCGAGTTCTCTCTGCACGTGCGATGCGTCCGCCTTGAGGTAATTGACCTCCGCAGGACGCAATAATTTTTTGTCTATCTTGACATATTTTTTGTAATCCAATCCAAGATAGAGAAATACCTCCTCCACGAATTCACGCACTGTATGCGTCTCGCCCGTACCAATGACGAAGTCGCGCGGCTTTTTCTCCTGCATCATGAGCCACATCGCCTCCACATAGTCGCCAGCAAACCCCCAGTCACGGCTCGCATCCAAATTACCGAGCCGTAGTTCCTTGGCACGCCTCTGCTTGATCAGTGCCGCCGTATAAGTAATTTTTCGCGTGACGAATTCAAGCCCACGCCGTGGCGATTCGTGGTTGAACAAAATACCCGAAACGGCGAAAAGGCCGTACGATTCGCGATAGTTGACCGTAATCCAGTGCGCATACAGTTTAGCCACACCATACGGGCTCCGCGGATAAAACGGCGTCGTTTCGGTCTGGGGCGTCTCACGCACGGCACCGAACATCTCCGAGGACGACGCCTGATAAAACTTAATCTTCGGGTCAACCTGCCGAACTGCTTCCAGCACGCGCACGGCGCCAAGCCCCGTAACCTCTCCGGTATACACCGGCTGTTTCCACGACTCACCCACAAACGACTGCGCGGCGAGATTATAAATTTCGTCCGGCTTTGCCTCGCGGATCGCGTGAACGAGCGACGCCTCATCAAGCAAATCGCCGGAGACCATTTTTATCTTCCCCATAATGTGCTGGATATTTTGACGGTCCTTCTGACTGCTTCGCCGCTCCAATCCGTACACCGCATAATTTTTTGCGAGCAAAAAATCGGCCAAATACGAGCCGTCCTGACCGGTAATGCCCGTAATCAAAGCTGTTTTGCGTTTATTTGACATGCACCTATGAGCATATAACATCCTCCGCGCCTGTCCAGTAACCATGGCGAATGTGCCGTTTTTGGCATATAAAAAACCGCGGTGCGACGAATCGCTCTCCGCGGCAGAAATCCCGCCTCATTATGATGATACCTGCGGAAGATTCAAACTCCTTTCGGTCTCGCCAATGCTGGATCTTGTTTCGGCAGGATACCATGCGGCGGCGGAGACGGAAGCGGCTTAATCTCCTTCACTGCACGGATATTCTTGATGGACAAAGATGCGCTGATCAATGTCTTCCAGAGACCATCATTCCCCTTACTTCCCGTGATTTCCGCGAATATGGTGAATGCCTCAAAACCGCTTGCTTCCAGCGCCTCCAGCCCCCCATTGGAAAAACTGATGCTTATTTTTGTCTCTCCCGGCACAATCACCGCCGCGACAACATACGCACCGGTCAATAGCTTCTGTTGGGGCGTCCCCGTGTTCTGGTAAAATTGCACGCGCCCCGCCTCCATGATGTGTGGCGGGACACCGAGCGGGTACTGAACATCCATACCGACCCTGCCAAGCGTACGAGGAGGACTCGGATCTTGCCAGAACACCTGAACCGTCAGGCGAACCGCTTGAGGGAAGAGGCAACTCACGACAAACCCTGCCGTCCTTTCAGAAAATTTCTGCGGCTCCACCTTGACGGTAAACCGGTCATTCTCCGCGAAAAGAGGGTCTGAACACAGGACACACCCTATGAAAAGAACTACCGACCATTTTGCATACCGCATCGCCAACCTCCTTCTCTCATAAGAGAGATCCGCGTTACGTGCGATAAAAAAACGCACCCGTTCCTGTTTTTAAAGACCTATAAAACTACCGTAGCATGAATAAAAAAAAATACAAGTATCCCGCCATGCGCCGTTCGCGTTATACTGACATCTATGGATGGAAAACGACTCAATGTCGGATGCGGGACGGATATCAAAAAAGGATGGGTGAATCTTGATTCGGCGACAGTGCACGGCGTGGATGTTGTGCATGATATTGAACAACTCCCCCTTCCCTTCCCTGACGGCTCTTTTGATGAAATCCTGGCTCAAGATGTGCTTGAACACATTGACTACCCGCGCGTTTTAAAAGACCTTCACCGCATCCTCAAAGCTGATGGTATGCTCAACATTCGCGTTCCGCATTTTACATCAAAAAATAATTTTGTGGACCCGACGCACCGCAAACTTTTTTCTGTGAGCACGTTTGATTTTTTTATCCGCGGGGTAAAACTCAAAGAAAAGCGCGCGTATTATTTTGACTTCACGTTTGCGCGGGCAACCGATTGCCGTATTACTTTTGAACACAGTTCACGCTGGTTTTTTTATAATCGCTTTATGGACACGATCATTAATCGTTCTCCTGCGGCACAGCGCTTTTATGAATCCACCGGACTCTCCCGCATTTTCCCGGCAGAAAATATCATTATCACGCTTCAAAAATAATATGGATGAACTTAAAAATATCCCGACTGACGCGCTCGCCCGCGAACTTGCAACGCGCACCGACCTGCGCTATCAGGACGGTCTTCTCGCACCAGAATTATTTCATTTGCGTACGGAACTTGGCGCAATTGCCTGTACCGATGCCGTTCCCGTTCGGCTCCGCGACGGCATTATTGAGGGCGCGGTCATACGGCGCGGCATCGGCGAGTATGCGGGGAAATTCGCCATCATCGGCGGCGTCATCGCTCATGGAGAATCCATAGAACAGGCGCTCCGTCGTCACTTCCGAACCGACCTTGGCGTAGAAATCAATTGGCTTGATCCTGAAGGATGGCGTCATCCTATTCTTGCAGTTCAGTATAAACAATTTGACCGCGCGAATGGGATGGATAAGGATTTCAACCACGAGACCTCCAAGCACGCCGTCGTGTTTACCTATCTCGTTACTATAGCAAGCGAGACCATCCGCTTCGGCACAACACGCTACGGCCAGGAGGCGACTGAAATACAATGGTTCTCCACCACCACTTGCCCGCCGGAAGACGAATTCGGCTACGACACCCACCGCACCTTCCTCGCTTGCCTCACCGAAGCGGAGAAGGTTTTGAATAAAAAGAGTCCTCTGTAGAGCAAGCTCCGCAGAGGACTTTCCTGTCAACACATTTTCTCCCCGCTAGTCCGGCATGGAGTCCAGCGCGGCATTAAACACTTGTATGGGATACCAATGCCATTCTTCTTTGTGTGTGTAAACACTTCCACGAAACTCATGTGCCGAAAACAGATGAAATGCGATATGATCTTTATCAGCAGACGCCCGCTCTACCATGTGATAAGGGGCAAAACCGACATAACAGAGGTTAGTAGTGGAGGCCAGAAAATCTTCCGCACAGGTGCGAAAAACGCCTATCAAGGCCTGGATAACAGGACTCACGCCGCACTCCCGTTCAGCCCGATCAACTAAAAAACTTTCAATTGAACGGTAGGAGTGAATCGCCCCGCCCTGCATCCACCACTTTCCTCCAAACGGTTTACCAAGCGCCCGTTTGACGGCAAGGAATCCCGCCTCACCATCCGGCATTCGTGTCGTGATGACCACATCTGCGCACGCGCTATCCAGCCCCTGCCGATACCCGTCGTATATATCTGGACTTACCCCTCCACTGCGATGTCCGGGAGGAACAGTAATGTCAACCTCACCTGCGTGGACATATCTTAACTTCCGTTCCTTTGTCAGATCAGATACATTACGCATCCAAATGACCGTATCGGTCAAAAATCTTTTTCCGGAGAGTGTTTCTTCCGACACATCCAACTCCTTTTCCGTTGTGAAATAACACAAGAACTCCCATAAAAACCCACACATCTGACACGAAGCAATATAGCAAATAAATACCTATTTGTCCAGACATCGGTAAAGTTCTTGATATTCTCCTATTCGTTTTTCCCACGATGAGGCGCGAGCAAATGCGCGTGAGGCATCTGACATTTTTTGGCGGAGTTCTTGATTGGCAAGAATTTTTTGCAAGGCGGCGGCAAAGTCGTCAGGATCACGCGTAGGAACGAGAATACTGTTTTCGCCATCGCGCACCGCATCGTCAATCCCGCAGTTTTTGCTTCCCACCACCGGAAGACCTGCGGCGGCGGCTTCCAGAAATACTAAACCAAAACCCTCTACATCATGATTCACATTTTGTGAAAAAAGACAAAAGAGTTCGGCTCCCTGATAGATATCGCTCAACGCCTCGCAGTTTTCTATACCGTCCAAAATAATAACGCGCCCTTCGAGTTGTAATTCCTTGATAAGTTTGGTAAGCCGTTCGTCATAGTCATGTTTATACCTTTTACCGACGATGACATAGTTCAGATGAGGAAATGCTGTAGCTATTTTCGCAAACGCACGGATGCTGAAATGGTATCCCTTCCGCCAGCGGATCGTACCCACACCGAGAATATAATCCTTGAGTCCCGCCGTGTCATATGCGCCATAAGGTTTGGCAAAAAAATCAGCATCAACACCGTGGTTGATGACGCGAATTTTCAGGTTGGGTATTTTTTTCAGAATCTCGTCTCGCGTAAATGAGCTGATAGCGGTAACGGTATTCGCCCGGGCGTAGGCATACCGAACCGGCCAAGAGTATAGCCAATGATACAGCGGTAAAATTGAACCGCTCCCCGTTGCGGTAATGATTATTTTTTTCCTAAGACCGAGTGAGGCGAAAACCGCGATGATCCCGTACGGAAACGCATCAAGCGCATGAATAATATCCGCGTTTTTCAGCGTGCGGCGAATACGGGGAAGAGCGCGAAACAACCGCCACTTGTTGGGATAGAGAATCGCTTCTTCATAATCCTCTCCGGTTCTAACCGTCGTGAGAACGCGCACGTGACTCCCCACATCCGCACGCACAGCAGAAATCAACCGGCGCGAGAAGACGCCGGCACCGTTGTCAGTATGAATATTGTGCGTCAGGAAGACGATCCGCATACTTTTTTGCAAACCGCCGTCATCTCACGACCGGCTTTGTGCCATGAGAATAGTTTCGTCCGCTCATGACCTTTTTTAATAAGCTCCTCGCGCACACCCGGCTCATCCGCAATCCGCGCCATCGCACCGGCTATCGCTTCAGGACGGTGCGGATCAATCAAAAGCGCCGCATCTCCACCGACTTCAGCAAGCGAGGATTGATCGGATGTAACGACGGGAATGCCGCAATCCATTCCCTCTAAAACCGGATAGCCAAAACCCTCTATAAAACTGGGAAAAACGAGAGCCATGGCGCGGCGATACATATAAGAAAGCTGACCATCATTCATGTGCCCGGGGAAGATAATTTTCTCTTCCAGTTTCTCTGCCGTGATATATTCGCGAATCGCGTCCGCATAGGGACCGACCGCATTTCCGGCAATGACGAGGTGATAGTCGCGATGTGTTTTTTGAAACGCGTTGAATCCGCGCACGACATTGAATACATTCTTACGCTCTTTCACGATACCGACAAAGAGGAAGAAATTTTCCGGCAGAGCAAGCCGCGTTTCGGGAACGGCGCAGACACGCTTGAAACCGCACCGCACGACATCAATTTTTTCCGCCTGCATATGAAAAATACGCATCGTCTCTCGCTTGGTTGCTTCGGAAATGGCGACGATACGGTCGGCGCGCCAAAGCGAACGGCGATGATACCAATAGGTTATGGTATTGAGAATCCTGCCAAAAAATCCGTGCGGGGGAAAATCAAGATAGGCGAAATCAAGAGCAAGCGCGATGGATTTAGGCGGTCGCCAGAACAGCGGCAGAACGGGCGTGTTAAAAACATACACATCGGCACGAGGCGCGGTTTTCAGGCGATCAAGCCAAAGATAGCCGCTCCCCAAGATTTCAATACGCCAATTTTTTCCGGAGAATTCCGGCAAAACGCGTGGCTTGTTTTTGAGAAAAATGATATAGTCGTTTTCTCTGTCCTCCGCGATCATGCCGGTCGTCAATTCAAAAATCGTCCGCGCGAGTCCGGCGGGCTTATCCTCACCGTAGGGATGGAGAACGATGCCGATTTTCATACAAGTTGGCTCTCCATAAAGTGTACTATGCGTAGTGCCCGCTCACCCCATGAAGAGTGCAAATGCTGATAAGCTTGATTGACCTTATCCTGTGCCTCATCGGGATGTTCAAAAATATATCTGATCCTTTCTGGAATGTCTGCGGCCTTATCTGCCGGATAAACGAACGCTTCATTGTTGGAAAGAATACTCGCAATCGCCGGCGTCACGCTTGCAAGAATCGGACGACGCGCCGCCGCATACTCAAATATCTTCATAGGCGAAGTATAAAAATATGAATAGTCATCCTTCTCGGTTCCCAGAACGATCAAGACATCAGCCGCCCAAAGCCAACGGGGAATTTCCGCAAAAGGTTTTTGCCCGACACACACAAGATTTGCAGGTTGTTCGTTTATTAAACCAACGGTACGCAATTCTTCAGCAGTTCCTCCTACGAGATAAAAGAGAATATTCGGCATAAGGATTGCCGCTTCAACAAATTGTCCCAATCCTTTCCATGGATAGACCTTGCCGATATACATTACCATTCGCCGGTCAGATGAAAGACCGAGAAGAGTACGGGCAACTTCTTTGCTTTCCGGCTTATCAAACAAAGCACGGTCAACCGCATTCGGTTCAACTATATTTTTTTTGTTAGGAACATGAAAACGATAACACAACTGCGCCTTGATAATTTCGTTAATTGATATGACGCCGGATGCATATCGAAAGAGAAGAATGAATTGCCATAACTTCTTTTTCGCATCGTGCATTTCAACGAAATACGGCACACCAAGGAACGGGATGAGAAAAAAAGAAAACTGGTCAAGATCGGTCGTGTAGATAACGAACTTCTCGTGGCGTACCCAGTGCTTCCAACCGAGATAAAAAAAATATCCCACCGCAAAGCTCAATGAACCGAGAAAAAAACCGAACCGGCCGAATGTATAGAGCGGCAGGATGCGGAGCCGTTTGAGCGGAATGTCCACACGCAAACCGTAAAAATCTTTTACGCTTCGGGTATCTGTTTCTCGTCGCGGCACGACCAACTCAAGGTTAACACCCACCTCCAAAAACGCCTCGCACATTTTGGCAAGTTGAATACCGTGCGCCCGTTCGGTTGGCATGCGCGCGTTGGCGATATAATAAATTTTATAGGGAAAGTCCATAAGGGAAACACATTCCCCGTTACGCCATCAACCGGCGGATGAGCTTTTCCTCATCAAATACCCAGCGCACGAGTTTGGCGGCACCGTGTTCAAAATCAATGCGCGGCTCCCAACCCAGATCTTTTTTAATCCGCGCAAGATCGGAGATATACACTTTTTGATCGCCCGGACGCCACGCGGCGAAGGAATAAGCGATTTTGGTCTGCATGATCTTCTCCAGCACGGCAATCGCCTCAAGGAGCGAGAAGGTATTTCCCGCGCCACCACCGATATTATAAATTTTACCGCTAACTTTGGCGATATTTTTAATCGCCAACTCGTAAAGCGTGCACACATCGTCAATGAAAACAACATCACGCACCTGTCGTCCGTCACCGTAAATCGTCAGCGGACGATGAAGGAGTGTGGAAATAACGAACCAGGCAATCCATCCCTGATCCTCCACACCGAACTGGTGCGGTCCGTAAATGCACGACTGACGAAAAACAACCGTCTTAAGACCATAGATGCGCGCATAGTCGCGGACGTATTGATCCGCAGCACCCTTACTGCAACCGTAGGGGGAATGAAAATCAACCGGCGTCGATTCGGAAACGCCCCGAGGCAGATCACGATACCAGTAGCCGGCATCGGTGAGTTCCACCGCCGCGTTTTCCAAATTGCCATATACCTTATTGGTGGAGGCGTAGAGCACGGCAGGTCTACGAACAGAACGGCGCACCGCCTCAAGAACATTGAGTGTCCCCTCGGCATTGACTTTGAAATCATGGTGAGGATCCGCCATGGAGTGTGTCACGGCAACCTGTGCCGCCAGATGCAGTACCGCGTCCACCCGTTCCATAAAACCGACCATGGCATCCGCGCCATCCGTGATATCATGCTCAACTATCTTGCACCGCCCGCCCCATTTTTTCTTGAGCCAGAGGGCATTTTCGCCCGACCCCTTGCGGGAGAGATCGTCCACTATCGTCACTTCGTATCCTTTACCAAGAAAATAATCGGCGCTGTTCGTGCCGATAAATCCAGCCCCGCCGGTAATGAGTATGTGTTTTGCCATGTGAAAAAAGGATCGCCGCGAGTCCTTGTTCCGAAGTAGAACCCGCTACCCCACACGCAAGTTACGCCCTGCACTTTCGCACCTCGGTCTCAATGAGGGTTCCCAGGATCTCAACGGTATGGGCTAGGCTGTGATGCGCAAGAACGATATCGCGCAGTGCCCGGTTGGGACGCGGCTCAAGGGCAAGTTTTTTAATCCGCGTCGCAAGAAACTCGGCGTTTCGGTGTTCAAGAAAATACTCCGCTGGAACAACCGTACGGTACGCATCATTCGCGGTAATAACGGTAAGCCCGGTCGCCATCGCCTCCAGAACGGCCTTATCAAGCGATCCCGTCCGCGACGCGTTCAGAAACAGGTCATGCTCCGCAAGAAGTGAAGGAATCTCTTCATAACCGCGCGGACCGGCAAAGATGATTTTTCTTTCCAGTCCCGCGCCCATGACAAGATGCTTGAGACGGGAAAAGTATTCATGGTCGCGTGGCAGGATCGGCCCACCGACAATCGTGAGACGCCACTCCCCGTCCCATGCCGCGTCCAATAGCTTGCATGCGCGAATAATCGTCTCGTAATCCTTCACCGGCGCGATTCTCCCGATACTGATCATGCGGAGCGGCCGACCGGACGCTTCAGCACTCTGTCCACGCAAACGAAAAAGATCCGTATTGACCGCCTGCCCGAGATACAGCACTTTTTTTGAAGGCAAGCGGAATCCTCCCGCCGACGAGGTGAGCACAAAATCAACCAGACGCTCCGCCCACGCAAGACGCCGGCTGACCGCTCCATGCGCATACCACAAAAAAGACGGGCGGCGAAGCGAAACAAGAAAAGGCGCGGCCGCCAGAACAAACTCGGGAATCATATGAAAAAAAACCGCATCCGTGCGTGCATAGTAATACGAAAAAAGCTCCCAAAATCGCCAGAGCCGGCGCATACGACCGATACCTTCTTCTTTCCCCAATGTCACCACGGTGATATTTGCAGGCAGATGTGCCGACTCCCCCGCCGCATCCGCAATGATAACCACCTCTTCAAATCGAGTGGCGAGTCCTATAAACCAATAGTAAAAAGCGCCAAGATTTTCATCACTCCGATGCACCCGCTGGGTAACAATAAGTAATTTCATAATATTGTCATCCGTTGTTATTGCAACGCGCGATTCCTTAGGGCACCGACGAGGCGCAAAAAACTTGCACGATAGTCCGCAAGATATTTTTCCCGTGAATTATCCAGATGTCCACTGACGGCATCCTGTGCGCGCTCACCCATGCTGGTACGGAGCGCGCGGTCGCCCGCCATCGTCGCGAGTGCACCGGCAAAACCGATCTCATCATCAATCGCAACGACAAGACCCTCGCGACCATTGTGCACAAGTTCTCCGGCAAGACCGACATCCGTCATGATGACGGGCACGCCCGCCGCCATCGCCTCAACCACCACCCTTCCCCACCCCTCAAAATACGACGAGAGCGCCAGACAATCAAATGATTTAAGAAAGACGGGCAGATCGGTACGCCATGGTTCAATGATAATATTTCGTTCCAGTTTGCGTGAAATGATTGCGCGCCGATAACGTGCCTCATCCGGACCCGCACCGACGAGCACCAAGAGCGCATAGGGATTTTTTTCGACCAGCCGCGCCATGGCACGAATAAGAAGGAAAAAGTTTTTTTCCCGCTCCACGAAACGGCCAACAGCAATTATCTTGAAAGAAAAATTGCTAAAACGGCGCGTCAGTTCGGAATCCGGCACGGCAGAAATAAAACGACTGATATCGGTAGCGACGGGAAGGATACTTATGCGTTCTCGCGGCACGCACATCGGCTGTCCGGTAAGCGAGCGCGCGATGCGCTCCGAAACGACGCGAATGCCATCCGCACGTGGCAAAAGAAACCGTGCAAAATAATAACACGCCCGCTCGCGCCACGACGCGCGGCGATACCACGGACTCATGATATCGGCATGGACCTGCACCTGCAGGGGTATGCCATACACACGCGCAAAGAGATACATAAGTAATCCCATCTCATCCGGCGCTTGCACGGTTAGCGCGTCAAACCGCCTGCGGCGGCACAGCGTACGCACCATGCGAAATGCCCGCCATCGCCGCAAAAATGGCGAGCGCGCGGCGGCCGCATACCACGTGAGAGAATCCATCGCACCCATTCCTCGCACGGCGGCATCCGCGGTAAGAACGACGACCGTCATTTCACCGCACACACGAGCGTACTCTCGCACCCGTTCGTGCGCCTCGCTCCCCGGCACGGCAAGGACCGGATCTTCGGACAGCATGAGAATGTTCATAATGAATTGAGAATGTCTGCTGTCTCGCGGATCATCCGCTCGCGCGAAAAACGGCGAACCGATGCCACAGCGCGGACAACCGTGGTACGACGCAATATCTCCCGTTCATTGTGCACACGAAGAATCGCGGCGTGCCACGCGGCACCGTCATTATAACCCGCAACAATGCCCGTCTCACCGTCTCTAATTAGCTCGGGATTCCCGCCCGCCGAAGTCGTAACAATGGGAATGCCGGCTCTCATCGCTTCGGCAAGCACATGCGACATTCCTTCATAGCCCGTGTTGAGAAGAAACGTGTCGCCGCCCGCAAGATACCGCACAAGCACCTCATGCGGCACCGCGCCCGCAAGCATCACCACGCGCCCCAGATGCAGAGCGGTTATTTTTTCTTCAAGACGGGCGGCATCGGGGCCGGACCCAACAATGATAAGCCGCGCATCAGGAATCTCGCGTACTATTTCCGGCATGAGACCGATCAAGAGCTCAAATCCTTTCCACAGAACCAGCCGCCCCGCGGAGATGAGGACAAATCCGGAGAGATCAAGCTTGGCGCGCGCTTCATCGCGGGATGACGGCGTAAAGACAGGGAAGGCATTATGCACGACACGAATACGGTTCTTCTCAACCCCCCACCGCACCACGACTGTTTTTAAATATTCGCTCGGAACAATGACGATACGAGCGCGACGCGCGCTCCAACGCTCCAACCGCCGCAAAAACTCCACACGCACACCGTATTTTTTTTCCAAAAACTCGTCAAGTAATCCCGTGACCCCGAATCGTTGAACGCTCTGCTCCCAGGCATAGTCGCCGACTATTTTCATTACCAATGGTTTTCGCAAAAAAAGAGCAACCAGCGCCGCAGGCACGCCCACGCTTACCGGATCTTGCGCAAAAATACTGTCCGCGCCACACGCCTGCATGGCTATGGCCACAAGATAGCGGAGATGCCGCACGCCCGGCGGAAGACGGCGAAATGCACCGAAATACGCGACACGCACAACAAATTTTTCAGCGGGCAGCGCATCAATAAGCGCCTCCGCATAGGTTGCCGGACCGCCAACATCCGGCGGGAATATTCCCGCGGCGACGACAACCGTCCGCCGCACCGCGAAACATTGGGCAAAAAGCGCGCCATAGGCCGTAGCAATGGCATCCCATGAAAAATTCTGCGCCACATGTTCACGTCCGTTTTCGACCATCATCGCCGCCCGGTCCGGATATTCAAGCAGAGTGCTCACGCATCGCGCTATATCAGCCGGTTCGTCAACACGCGCAAAAAGTCCCGTCACACCCTCTGTGATTATGTCGGGAATGCCGCCCACCCGAGTTCCCACAATCGGGACACCCGCCGCAAGCGCTTCTACGAAAGCATTCCCCATTCCTTCGCTCCGCGAGGGACGCACAAACACATCCGCATCGTGAAGGAGAACAGGAATACGCTCATACGGCACCTCGCCGATGAACGAGACGATATCGGCAACTCCCGTCTCGCGTGCAACCGCCATGAGATGTCTTCGCTCCGGACCGTCACCGATAATAATACCGCGAATTTCCGGCGTTTT
This sequence comes from bacterium, assembly GCA_030697705.1. Classification (GTDB taxonomy): domain Bacteria; phylum Patescibacteriota; class Minisyncoccia; order Sungbacterales; family HO2-52-23; genus JAUYPE01. The sequence goes on from JAUYPE010000002.1 coordinate 13,257, forward strand.
TTTTCGCACCTCCGCGATTGCGCGGATAAAGCTGTCGATGCCGTTTTTATGAACGAGCCGCGAGACGGTAATAACAATTTTCTCACTGTTGCGTTTTTTTTCACTATCCGCCTTTTGCCCGCCCGGATTCTGAAACAGCACCGCATCAACGCCGTTGGGAATCAGGCGCAGAGGACCGCAATAACCTGCACCACGTACCGCCGCGGTAAGCGAGCGAGAGATTGCCGTCACCGCATCCGCACGCGCAAGCATAAGACGAAATGCCGCACCAATAAACCCTTTCCGTCCCCGCCGCAGGCGCTCCTCTCCTTCGCCATACTGGACGGTCAGTATAAACCGTGTCCGCGGGGCGAGCAGTTTTATCAAAACACCCGCAAGCGCGCCGTGCGAGATATCAACGCCCCACACCATCGGCCGCACCGCGCCTTGCCGCCGTGCCGAACGCGCTATCATAAAAAACTGCCGCGCGCCAAGAAAGGGTAGAAGCCACTTATCCCCTGATACAGATAAGCCCACGCGCGTGATAACCATCCCGTCCCGCACTTCATGTCGCGGCAGTGTGCGACGGAATCGCGCCGTTACGATATGAAAATCAAACCTTGGCGCAAGACGCCGCACGGTTTCCTGAATGGCAATCTCCGCTCCGCCCACAAACGGAACATAACTCGTAGAAAAAACAACAATAATCGGCTTTGGCATGATAACGCATGAGAGGATACGACACGCTACACTTTCATTTTCAAAAATAAGAAACCAAGCGCCGCACCCAAAGCGATAACACCCGCCGCGGCAAAGAACATCCAGGGCGGGACAGCATCCTTTATAATTCGTGTGCTTTCGGGCAACGCATCTACGATCAGCGATGCGGCGTGCGCGGCAGAATATCCTCCGTTTTCATCATGCAACACGGCAGAGGCGGGAACGGTTGATGCCACACCGCCCGTAGTTATTTTATACCCACCTCCTTCGGACGCATGTCCTTGCGCGGTAATTCTTGGGATTTCTTTGCCCACCGGTAACGCATGTGATTCCGGCAAAGGCACCGGGACGGAAGACGATGTCATAGCAACGCGCGATACAGGTGGCAACGCAGAAGTTGCAGACACATGCTCCGCGGGTGGTGTGATGCCACGAATCCCTCCGGAAAATGTTTCCGCAGGAATTCCGTTGGCATAGCGCAAGACAATCTTCGGGAGGATATCCGAGACAACACCCGCCAAGCGTGTTGTTTCATTCGGCAATGCCGCGGCGGCGTGCGGAGCGATGCGAGTACCGGACGGCAGAATGAAGCTCATTGCGCCATCTTCCAGCCGCCATCCGCCGACATCAATCGCCACCGCCGAAGGATTTTCAAGGCGAATAAACCCTCCACTCCCCGGTACAACCTCGACGATACGGAGTTGGTTAGGCGCCACTACCACCGTTGCGTAATCAGATGCGGCATACTCACCCGAAGCCACATGAAGACCAATGAGATACGTTCCCGGAAATCTAAAAATATGCTCAACCGCCCGCCCCTCCGCGGTCTCACCGTCACCGAAATTCCAGAGAAAACGCGCGCTCTCAATCGGCTTGTCGGTAAGACCGATGCCGTAGCCCAGAAATGAAACAATCGATCCGGCAACGGTATTCCGGTCCTGACCCGCATATGATTTTATCGTCGGTATCGGCGGAACCGCACGAACTTCTTGCCCCGCCGCGCCTGCACTATCTAATGACGCCATGCCGGATGAAGAAGAAGTTGCCGTCACCGATGATACCATTAAAGTGCCACCGCTTTTATTGGGCTGTCCGATCGTCGGCCGCCCGATGACTTCCCATGCCCCGCTCCCATCTTCCGTTACGCCGTCTTCTTTGAGCGCGATGGAATTTCCTTCCGCCATATTTGCACTACCGACAAATGTTCCCCGCGACCACAATCCCGCATCACTCGCCGCGCTCTCCCAGGTCTCTCCCCCCTTCCCCCACTCCACAAAACTTTTTATCGTTTCTTTGCCCCGCGGCTCGGCAGAAAAGAGTGCCGCCGAACCGGAGGTATTGCCCATATTGGTTTTTATCGTGGAAGACGCCACATACAGGTCGCTCTCCGTATCATTTCCCGCCTCCCGCAAATGCACCGTGAGTACGCTATAGGGCTTAAGCACAAAATGAGCCGGGAAGACAATATAACCGATACCGTCCGGATACAGTTCCCATCCGGAGAGATCGTCCGCTGTGGCACTGCCGTTATAAAGCTCAATCCGCTCGAGACCGGTGTCGGCCCCGAGCGGATCAAAGAGCACTTCATTGATAACAGTACCGCTCGCACCCACCCATGCGGGAGAGATCAAAAAGAGGAGAAGCGAGAACGACGCAGTAATGTTGGCGTACGCTCGCATAAGCGAAGCTGATTATGGATTAAGCTTTTTTTTAAGCGAGTCTATTTCTGCGGCGACAGCGGCGTTACCCGGCTCAAGTACTAACACTTTTTGCCACCACAAGATCGCCTCCATGTAATTTTTCACTTCTTCGTAGCGCCGCCCAAGCATCTTTATGACATCAACACTTGTCGGATTCGCCGTATTGCCTTTGAGTAAGATATCAATCGCATCTTGCACCCTTTTTTCGGCACTGTAAAAATCAGAGAGGGTAATATATGCCGCCGGCTCGTCAGGTTTATTGGCAATGGCAATCTTGAAATTTTTCTCCGCCTTTGCGGCGTCCTTGAGATAACTCGCGTAGATCTCGCCAAGGTTTGCAAACGAGACGACGTTTTTCGGACGAATCGCTCCCGCATACTCCCACGCATCGCGTGCGCCTTCATAGTCGCCAATTGATTTTTTCAACAGTCCCAGTTCAATCCAAATATTAAAAAGATTCGGATCGCTTTTAACCGCCGCCCCGTCATTTCGGATGGTTCCGTACAGCTTCTGCCGCTGATCCTCGCTGTATCCCGCAACTTCTATCGCAACCGGGCGCACTTCGTCCGCAGGACGACCGCGATAAGGAACGGAGACAGGAGGCGGAGCGGGATTGTCTTCTTGTACCTGCACCGTGGGCGAGGCAGAAATGGAGGGTGGTGCCGGGGCGTTTGAGTTATTTTTCTCTCCACTCGCACTTCCAAATACGGATGATCCGGGCTCCTCTGCCGACATGTCGGGCGCAGGAATCTGACGGCGCAGAACAAAAAGACCCGCACTCGCAACAAGAACGATACCGAGTGCGATCACCACTATTTTCCTTTGCGATAATAAAAATGCCATAGCAGAACCATCCTAAATCAGCTCCCCTACCGTGTCAATGCGAAACGAAACCCCCCAACCGGGGCTGTTGCGCTCGTCACATACGATTGATAGAGCTCAACTATTAACGAGCCATTGACTACATAATCAAGCGATTCAATCCAGAGACCGAAGCTTTGATTCGTTGCACTTGCCAATGTTATAGGAAATGACAACTTGACCTGACGGCGAAATGACCCCCCCACCGGCGGCGGGTCGTTGTTAATGACAAAATTAGTTTTACTGATGAGCGTATCACTCGTGGATGTCCCATTGCGTACGATAAACTCAACTGTTTTATTCCGGTTAAGCGTTGAATTCATCCCGTCATGAATATCAAGCTCTAATTGTACAAACGCGACCGGATTCGCAGTAGTATTCGCAATAGCGATATCTCCAATTTTGAGGGGCGTTATCATCGTATTCGGAAACAACTGCTCAAATGAGCCGCTGATGCGAACTTCGGAAACCAGAATGGGAGCGGGAGACGCGAGCGGTGTTGAAGACGCGACGGGAATCGGTGACACCACGTGAGTGGTTGTCGCCTGAACGGGGGGCGTTTGTTGCTCCGCCGCCAGTTGCGCGCGCAACACAACGAGACGTGCCTGCAATACCAGGATTTGCGACAAAAGATCATTTTGAAGCATGGTTGCGGTATCGTCCCCTCCTTGAACTACTTTATCCTGAAGCAAAACATTTATCCGCGCCCGTGTCAACGGACCAAAAAAACCACTCGCCGGCATGATCCCCTCTCGCTTCTGCAGTAATACGACGGCCCCGCGCGTCGCAACACCGTAATAACCTGTGATTTTCCCGCCCAAGTAGATTTGAGGATCCTGCGCCAGCCACTCCTGTAACTGGCGGACATCATCCCCTTGTGCACCCAATGACAAATTGCGGTCAAATACCGCTCCCGCCGCAAGGGGAACGAAGAGCGCCAGCATCACGAGACAACAAAAGAAATAGTGCTTTCTAAACATGCTCCAATAATACCGCAACACGGAGACAATCGCAAGAAAGAAAGCCAAAGACCGAGAGAATACATGAACACCTGAATTCTTATTGCATCATCCGGAGTCCCCGCCCGCCGGCGGGCGTGGCGCCCGGGACGGACGAATAACCCTATAAACAACCACCTCCCGTCGCACAAGGCACGGGAGGTGGTGAGAATTCCTATTACACAACCATTACAGAATCCATTTACGGAGTCACTCCGGATGATCCGCTTGAAACCTCAAGGAGTTTTGCGCGGGTTTTCGGCCCCACATATCCATAGGCAAACTCGCCTTCTTGGGCGATACCATACCGCTCCTGAAATCGCCCGACTGCTTTACGAGTCAGTGGTCCGAAGTAACCGCTTATAATGCCTTCTGGGTAAAGAGTTGAATCAGAGGCGAGATATTTTTGAAGAGCGCGAACATCATCACCCTGAAAACCATCGTCTATATCCCGTCCGAGAGCGAGCGGGGCGGCCACTTCTGCAGAAACGGGTGGGTTCGCGACAGGAACGACCGACTGATCCGGAGTAGCGACATCTTCGGATCCGGAAAGTTCAGCAAGTTTCATCCGCGTCTGCGGACCAACTCTCCCTACCGGCGGCAAGCCGTACTTCGCCTGAAATCGACGCACCGCCGCGCGGGTCAGAGCACCGTAGTAACCAGTAACCCTTCCTTCGGGATACATTATAGGATCTTTTGCGAGCCACTCCTGCAACTGCCGGACATCATCTCCTTCAGCGCCCAACGAGAGATCACGGGTCAGCACCAGTGTCGACCCTAAGGAACTTTCCCGTGAAGTACCATCAGGAGAAGACAAGACCGTCGGTAGAACAGGTGGGACGGCAAGAGGAGCTTGAGCGACCACACTCACAGACGAGGTTGCGGTGGATGAGGTGGCAGTGCTCACAGCAACTGGCGAGGATGTTACCGATCCACCGCCCCCGCCACCCCCTCCTCCACCACCGCCACTACTGCTAACACCCGAACCACTGTCTCCCCCGCCACTGGTAGTGCAGGTACCCGAAGGCGTTACCGTAACGGTCTCCGTTGCCGAACCCGAAGGCACAGAGAGGAACACGCGCGATTCACTTGCTTTGCACTCTGTTGCAACACTCTTTGAGTTTGTCAATGTTTTCTTACCGGCAGACGACAACTCCACGCTACTGCCCGCTGACAAAACGAAAGTAAAAGTGCCGTTATTAATGTCAACCGAATCAAAAGTACCCGACACAATTGTGTACTCCGATCCGTCCGATGGCAGAACGAGCGTCGGACCACCCACCGCCGTCACGGCGGCGGCAAGCACCCCGAGCGGCAGAATCACGACGACACTGCATAAAACAGAAATGATTCGTTTCATTGTGATGCGCACATTAGATGAATCCTGTTACTGCGGGTTTACGAACCGCAACAACGGGACAAGATTAGCGACACGAACCTTCCTCAATCCGCAAGCTTGAACTTGCAGCTTGCACCAGAGTGCCGCCAGTAACGATGTACACCCGATACATCACTCCGTCAGAAGCCCCGCGCATGTTGATACAGCCGCCTTTGCCACGCGGAGATGTCACTATCGGTGAACTTGAAGCATCAATCGTGAGCGTCGTGGTGGCTGAACTGTTGTTACCAATGATTACCGTGCCATCACCTCCAACGGCGAAAGCTGCTCCTGGAGTACCCGTACCAATGCCTACTCTATATGTTGCGGCATCAAGACCGAAGAACGCATGAGGCGCAGAAGAGGTCGCCAGCTGAAACGCATTATTAGTCGTACCGATCGTAGAAGTTCCCGCATTCCAGGTGATTGCATCGGTTACCGCATCCCCTAGCGTAATGGCACCATTTAATACCGTAGCGCCTGTTACCGTAGCCGCAGTGAGCGTGCCGTTTACGGTAATCGTGTCTGCCGCCGCATCCCCAAGAGTAACACCACCATTTAATGTTGTGGCGCCTGTCGTCGTTAAGGTACCCGTTACCGAAACATCACCTCCAATACTCGTCGCATACACTGAAGCGCCTAGACCCACAAAAACTCCCAATGCGAGAGCAAGCACGAACACGAACTTTTGGTAAACAGATCTCTCTAAATGGATACGAAACATAGGAAATAAAAAGATTAACTTGAAACTGAAGAAAAGCAACTGCCTTTTCTACGGTCTCATCTATGATTAAGAAAAAGAGGTAACGCGCAGGAACCAAACGGCTTCGACCAGCCCTGCGAACGGGACACCTCTTCATAAAAACAACTTATGTTCTCATAATACATCTTTTGTACAATTACTGCATATTCTCCACCTGTGGATAACTTTAGGACTTATGCGTTTGCCCCCCAACCCCGTCATTCCGATCCGCCCTAGGCGGAGAGGAATCCCGCTAACATTCAGAATGCTGAAATCGTACGGGATTCCTCACTCTGTTCGGAATGACGACCGAATAAAACACACTGGTATGATTCACATAAAACAAAAAGCCCTCGCCCGAAGACGGAGGACTTTTTGCTAGCCACAAGGAAGCTATGAGTATCGCGTTACTTGGAGATCGTCTGGGGAGACATCTCTGTTGCTGGCAATCCGGGCAAGAGGTAGCCGTTCAACCAGTCATTCGTGGTAGTTGCCGATGTCGTTGTAGAGTTCGGCGACCATACGAAGTTACTGCTTGATGCCGTGCTACTCCCTACCGCGAGCGTATCTTGCGAAATACCACCCATGTTACCGCTACCCTCGCTCGTTCCCGTACCACCCAACATTGTAGAGAGTGTTGGGAAGAAGACACTGTCACCCACAAGAGCCACCGTGATGGAGTCCCCTGTTGTGGTACGCGCAACAGTACCAACCAACTTGAAGTAGCGCGTCGTCCCGGCAGGAACATTGATCGCCTCTGAATTCGGTGCGGACGCACTATTCGTCACCGGATCAAAGAAGACCGATATATTCGTGGTGGATGCGGCAACATTCGTATTGGCAGTACATGCCTGGGCGGTAGCAGTCTGGAGCGACCAAGAACCGACACAGTTAACGGCGTTCGCGTTGATCGGATTAGCAGCATACGCCGCCGTGGAGAACGCTGAATCGGTGTACGCGAAAACTTTAAAGGCCGATGTTGTTGCAATTGATGTGGAGGAGATGCGGAAGGTAAACTTGTACAGTCCGATATCTCCATCCGTCGGCGCCGTCACGCTGAAGCGATACAGATCCATGGCCGTGTTGGAGAGCGTGTTTGTCGGCAAGGCCAATGAAGCAAGTGTCGGATGTGCCTTTACCAGACGGATACCCTTCGCCGCCGTATGGGATCCGAGAGCCGTGTCAATCGTCGTACCGGACGACTGACCGATACCTTTGGCAAGCCCCCTTCCGTCATAGTCAAGAACGATCAGATGACCGGAGTCAGCACCGTTTGTCGCCGCCTTACCCAAAGGTCCGCTTGTTCCCGCCGCAATAAGATCAACTTTAACGGTCAAGAGCTTATCAGCATCCTTTGGAACAATGAAGTCACTCGTCAGCGTTGAGGTTGCCTGGAAAATGCCGTTCTGGAAGGTCGCATTACCAACCTTCGTTGCGCCATCCCACAACGATACATTATTCACATCGGTCGTGGAAGCCGTAGCGGTAGCCATTACCAAGGTGAATTTCGTGAGCTTAATCGCCTCATTATCAGCGTGCAATTTGAACACGGTGGCAAGAACATCCGTCTTACCCGCCGTTCCAAAGCGCTCTGAAGGAGATGAAGCATCCAAAGTAACCGTCAGTACTCCGCCCGTCTTTATCGTCATCGTCTGACCAGCACTCGTTGTGACCGTCTCCGTTACCGTCACTCCCGTATCTTTCCCCACAACCGTCGTATCGTTGTTTGTTGAGGTAAGACCGATAGAGAATGTTCCGTTTGACTGGGCACCCGAAGTAATATTGCACTTCACATCAACCGTCTTGCTCGTTCCTTTCGGAACAATCAGCTGATTGTCAAGTGTGAAGGTCGCCGCCGCTTCGGAAGTAGACGAATCCGGGTTAATAACATTGGAACCCGTGTTCAATGCTAGTGTGCCGTCAAACATCTGACAATTGTTGAGCTGGTTTGCATTCGCGCTTGCACCCGGAGTAATACCAACCTTCTGGGCGGTTACGCGAACATCCTCTCCCGCATTAGACGCATCGTAGATGAGTCGGGCGAAGAGAAAGCCATTGATACCGCGAACTACGGACTGCGCCGAGGGCGTTCCCGAGACGGAAACCGAAAGCTTTGCCGTCTTAACCGTCTGAATGTTTGCAGAAACCGCAACAGACGGGGTCGGGGTAACCGTCAAACCAGTCGTTTGACCGCGCGCCGTTATGTTTGACGCCGTCGTACTCGCCTGCAAGGTATCCTCGGCCTCAAAGTCAGTCGTCAGCTTACCTTTAATGGTAAAGACATGGTAACCAACAGGCACTGTCCATGTATCAGTGAAGGTGACCGTCTCATCCGAACCGACATCTTTCGGTCCGGCGACGATCACGCCGTTCTCATTGAAGATTGCCACATTGTCAATCTGCGTTCCATCCTCGGCACTGTCGGTCAGTGAGAAGACGAGGGGGAAGGAGGTAATCTGAATCTCCTCGCCTTTTGCCTCAAAGCCGAAAGAACCAAGAGAGGTGTTGGATACGCTGACCGCAACATTCCCTGCGGGAATAGCATTGTTTTTCTCTACGCGAAGCGTACCTTTTGAGATCGTGTGATCATACGCGTCGTAGTAGGGCTCCGCGCTGGAGAATGCTCCCGTGTCATCGGTCGGATCGCTTGTTCCGTTCGCGGGAATAATGACATAGCCAAATGTCTTACCGCGCGCTACGACATCCGTTCGGCGCTGGACATCAAAGTCAACCGTGCGAGCGGACCCGGAAATAATATCCGTCTTAATTGCAAGATCCATCGTGTCTCCCTTGGCAAACTCAATGCTTGGGGAGAATTTCGCGACATAGAACTTACCATCAGATGAAACAGCCGTCGGGTAATCAACTCCTTTCACATTCACCACTACATTGCCGAGGTCGCCCGAAGCAGCAGACCCTGACTGATACCATCGTATCTGCTCCAAGAGCAACGGCTCCGCCGAACCAACCGTCCAGCGAGCACCCGATGCTACGAAGGCCTTTGTGCCAACCTCAAGAGCGGATCGTGCTGCTCCCGGATCCAACGCACCGCGCTGGGGTGAGGCAAGCGTACCGATCGTCAGCGTTTCGTTAATAGTGAAACCATTGCCGACGATGGGAAGCGGTCCGCTTACCACAGCCGTACCAGCATCAATTGCCGTTACCGCAAAACTTACTACTTGACCGCCGTTTGAACCGGCCGCAGGACGATTGAAGGCAATCGTCATCGTCTGTGTCGTTCCTTTTGCAATCGTGAACGACTGGCTCAATTTTGCTTCATGGTTCGCGTTAAGCGTCTTGGAAAGCCCAATCTGGCTTCCCGTTGAATCCAAGAGGACAACGCCATCAACGGAGCTGTCGTCCGCTAATCCCTGCCGTTGTACCGTGATGCTCTGCACGACGACATCACCGTCATTGGAAGCGGTCAGAGTAATGTTCGTCGCCGGAATGCGCGAGGCATTAAACGGAGCCAAAGCCGAAGCTGGCTGGGCTGGCGAGGTTACCGTCAAGCCCGTTCCTGTTCCTACCGCCGTCGTTGTAGTTGTAGGAGGAGGAGTAGGAGTTGTCGTGGTTGTCGTAGTCGTGGTTGTGGTCGTACTTGTCGTCGTTGACATTGACGCAAATTTCGCTCGAGATATTGGACCGAAATATCCCGCCGTCGGCGAGACGCCGTTTGCCGCCTGCCATGCCGACACCGCCGTCCTTGTTATCGGACCGAAGTACCCCGTCGCTCCACCTGAATAGGTGAAGAGACCCGCTGCTATCAGCGTCTCCTGAAGACAGGTGACATCTGCACCGCGCGAACCAATCGTCAGATCACGCGTAAAGGTACAGTTGCTTGCAGATGTGCTACTGGAACCGGATTTGAGCGCGGCAAGCTGTTTTGTAAGTTCAGCCACCTGCGCTGTTAACTGATCAATAAGATCCTGCGTCGTAACTTGTGCTACCGCCACAAACGGAACGAACGCGGCCGCACCCGAAAGTGCCAGCGCGGTCGCCACCGCCGCGACTCTGAATTTGATACTCATAATGTATGCGTTAACTTTTCTTCATACGATACCCGTGCGCTTTCAGATGAGGTAAGCCCCTCTGCAACCACCGCAGGCACCGCATGTCGGAAACCTCTTTTCATCTTCCGCAGTTGCAGATGATGAAAGAGCTTTCCTTGCCATGGGAACGCTCGTTTTTTATCTGTCGACGTCTAAATGGCTAATAATGGGTTCAGATAAGAAAACGGGCGTTAACTAACTTCAATGTTTAATGACCTAACCGAAGCAATGGAGCCATGTCGTTTCTTCTCGCCTCCATCACTTACCATTCGCATGAGCGAATATGAGGTGAAGTGGCAAGGAATCGACCCGACCTAAACTCCAGATAAATATCTTGGTAATTTGATAAGGGAATGATTGCGCACCCCCTGTTCTTAAATTTTCAAAGTACGGTCATGCGGCGACACCAGCGAACAATACTCTCTCCTTTCCCCTATTGCAAATCGGATGTGAACGAAGACGGGAAAACAAACTCCTCGCTCGCATCAGATTTTCAACCTTTTAACGAGAGAAACCAACCAAAAAGGCGTTTTTTCGGCGGCACATAAAGCACTAAAACAAACCACATTACTTGCAAGTATAACTCATCATCCTGTTACCACAAGGAGAGTTTTCCACAAGGGATTTCAAGGTCATCCACAAGACACACGGTACTCTGGGTAAGTATAGACCGATATGCGCAACTCATCAAACGGACACCATGTGGAAAACTTTTTCACGCCTCCTCCGGACATATTATTTCTCCTTCAGCACGCTTTGAAGATACTCCTGAAACTCTCCACCGACCTCCTGGTGCGCTATGCCAGCCGCCACGGTAGCTTTCAGAAAACCGAGCCGGTCGCCACAGTCGTAACGCGTACCTTCATACAGATATCCATAAATCTCGCCGCCGCTTCTCATCCGCTCCTCCATCGCCACAATATCATGGAACTCTCCCGATTCGGGCCGATTCGCCCGCTCAAGAAATTCTAGAATATCAGGGGTAAGGATGTAGCGCCCTATCCGTATGATATCCGACGGAGCGTCTTCCACGCGCGGCTTTTCAACAACTCCTTCAACTTTGTACAATCGCGGTGAAATCTCACTTCCTTTTACCACGCCATACCGCGAGAGCGTTTCGGGCGGCATGCGCGTCAGTGCCAACACCGGAGCCCGATAGCGTTCATAGATCGGCATCAATTGCGCCAGGCATGACTCGCGTCCCATCACCAAATCATCTCCGTAAAAAACTGCAAACGGTTCGTCGCCGATAAGATGCCGTGCGGCCAAGAGAGCATCCCCCGTTCCGCGTTGCTCATGCTGGCGGACAAAAGTAAACGTCGCCATCTCTGCGATCCGGCGGACATCATCCGCAAGATGTCCTTTATTGTGTTGTCGCAGAAAGGCCTCCAATTCTCCCGCAACATCAAAATGATCTTCCAACGATCGTTTCGCTCGGGATGTCACGAGTATAATCTCTTTTATCCCCGCGTCAACCGCCTCTTCCACCAAATATTGAATAACCGGCTTATCTACAAGCGGAAACATCTCTTTTGGTTGTACCTTTGTCGCCGGCAAAAATCTTGTGCCCAAGCCCGCAACCAAAAATACCGCTTTTTTAACAATACTCATAGATCTTATTTGTAAGATGTCCTCTCTATAATAAATGTCCTAAATAATGTCCTTTATTTGAATTTATGTCCTATATATCACCGCCTGAAATCTCGTACAGGGCACCCTTTTTATCTCCCTCTCGCAGTATAATCTTTCGCTCCAAAAGATCTTGCAAATCACGCTGGATCGTCTTCACGCTTACTCCTGAAAAATGAGGCGTGAGATCGCCAAGCTTCGCCTGTGTAGCTTTTTTGAGAACGGCAAGTATCTCCTCTTGGCGGCTCGTCAGCCCTTCCGGTTTTTTATCAAAAACGCTATGCAACTTTTCTCTTATCTTTGGAGATGGTGGGACATGCGCGGAAACGGAGGGTTTCTTTTCTCCATAATCCTTTTTTTTCTCCTCACTTTTTTGCGATGATGATTTTACCGCAACGGACTGTTCCAGTATAGACCCATCCGCAGGTGCATGGAAAGAGTCGGTGACCGAGGTACCCTTTTCAGGCGTGAGTTCATCCAAAAAATCAGAAAGCATACCCGCTAACGCCCGGTACTCCCGTTCAAGAACGGTAATGTTAACAGCCCTGACAAACACCAAAGAACGGGCGATTTTGAGATATCCCAAAATCGTCTCAACCTTCCCGCATACGCCAAGCAGTACTCCTTCGACATAATCCGCAAAGGCAGCTTCAGCAATACCGGCAAAAACACCGTTTGCCGATTCGCGGAGCGCGCGGCGCAGAACCTCATCGCGCGGAAAAAAATCCGTCACGCGATAAAGCGCCAGCGTCACTTCTATCGCCCTTTTGTGAAGTTCATAGGGCACCTGCATGCCCCGAAAGTTGGCAGCCATAATGCAAACAAGAATGAAATTTTTTTAACCTCAAGCGACAACAGCATATAAGACATCAGTCCTTTCGTCAACTAAAGATAAAGGACATTGGTATGCTTTATGCGCATTATCTGTCATCCTGAACGAAGTGAAGGATCCCGTACGATTTCAGTATACTGATATAGTAGCGGGATTCCTCGTTTCACTCGGAATGACGGAATGGGGTGGGACGAATAAACTCCATTGCCTCTCACTCCTACCCCTAGTACAATAGAATCCTCCATGATGATGAAAAAAAATCAATTTTCTCGCGCACAAAAAATCGTCACCGCGCGAGGCCGCGCCATTATCCGCCGGCTCAAAAAAACATACCCACACGCGGGTATGATGCTGAACTTCTCCAGCCACTGGGAGCTCCTCGTCGCCGTCATTTTATCGGCACAGTGCACGGATAAAAAAGTAAATCAGGTAACGGAAAAGTTATTCCAAAAATACCGAACTTTAGAGGACTATATCGCCGCCGATCCGCGAGAGTTTGAGCGCGATATTCATGCGACGGGATTTTTTCGGTCTAAGACAAAACATATTCTCACGACGGCAAAGTTGATAAAAGAAAAATATAATGGCAAAATTCCCCGGACGATGGAGGAGATGCTCACGCTCCGCGGCGTTGCGCGCAAGACGGCAAATGTCGTTCTTGGCAACGCACACAATATAGTAGACGGCATTGCCGTAGATACGCATGTCCGCCGCCTCTCACAACGCCTAGGACTTACGACCAAAAACGATCCCAATAAAATAGAGCAGGATCTCATGAAAATCCTGCCTAAAAACGAATGGTTTAAAACGACCTATTTACTCATAGAACACGGCCGCAGTATCTGTACCGCAAAAGACCCCCGTTGCGACCTCTGCCCCCTCCGTGATATCTGCCCCTCGGCATTTCAGTTTCCAAGGTTTAAAAAAGATGATGCGAGACAAAAAAATTGCACTACTCCCCAAGGGAAGTAGTGCAAGAACTCGCGAAGAACAAATCACTTTTCAACTTCCTTGTAGGTCTCGGCAAACTCTCTAGCGGCAATGAGATAGGGTTCATTTCCTCTTTTTTCCCCGTTTTGGTCGCAGATATCGGCAATCAAAACATTCTCATCGCCGGTTTGCGGCTCGCCCCATTCCGCCATAATCTCAATCGGCTTACCGAATGGGTTTCTTATGGCACGGCAGTAAGCTCTTGCCCCATAGACACCTTGTTCGTCAGTCGAATCATAGCGACCCAGAAACTTCGCTTCAGAGATGGCGTATTCTTCGCCGGACGGATTCGTTACAATCCAATCTCCGTCCTTGGCGGTATTAGTCGTCTCCTGCGCGCCACTTTGCAGAGTCGTCGTGATATTCTCGCCTGCTACTGCCGGCCGTGCATGCACGCGGCCCTGTTTTTTGAACACGGGCGCGGTTGCGAGAGCTGTCATAATCTCCGGCGCTTTGCGGTCTACTTTTGTGAAGACCATTTCTGACTCCTTTTCTTGATTAACTCCGCTAAATAACTCTCGGTTCATAATACTATAGTTATTTAATAATGTCAACTCCTTGCCATGTATCCTCCCCCACACTGTCATTGCGAGGAACAGCAGTGACGAAGCAATCTCAACTTTTGGCATAGAGATTGCCGCGCTTCGCTCGCAATGACGAGTAGGAGCATTTTACTAAATGTGTCAACTCTTCGCCGTTATTGCAACGCGGGAGGGAAGTCTTTTGACCTGTTTTGAGAATGAAACAACATCATCGCGGACATCAGCGAGAAGCGATTCGCCGTCCACTATTTTATTTGCGATAAGCTCGCCCGCAAGCGGGTCAAGAATGTATTGCTGAATCGCCCGTTTGAGCGGCCGCGCACCGTATTGCGGGTCATACCCCTTCGTGCCGATGAATTTTTTGAGTTCTGACGTAAAGGCGATGGTAATATCCCGCGCAACTATGCGGCGGCGCACCATTTCAAGCTGAATATCCACGATGCGCTGAATTATCTCAACTCCCAAAGATGAGAAGATGATAATCTCATCCAGACGATTCAAAAATTCCGGACGGAAGTGACGCTCCAGCGCTTTACGAATCTTGTCCCTCATGCTTCCTTCTTTCTCCTCATGCGTGTCCTCGCCAGAACCCGCAAAACCGAGCCGCCCCATTTCTTTGACATACTCGCCGCCAATATTGGAGGTCATGATGATAATCGTGTTTTTGAAATTCACCACACGACCCTTGGCATCCGTGAGTCGGCCGTTATCAAGAATTTGCAAGAGAATGTTAAACACCTCTGGATGAGCTTTTTCTATCTCGTCAAAAAGAATGACGGAGTACGGACGGTGGCGCACGAGTTCGGTCAGCTGACCACCCTCTTCATAACCGACATAACCGGGCGGCGAGCCGACGAATTTGGAGGCGGTGTGACGCTCCATATATTCGCTCATATCCATGCGGATAAGCGCTTTTTCATCGCTGAACAAAAACCCGGCGAGCGTCTTGGCAAGCTCGGTCTTCCCCACACCCGTCGGTCCGAGAAACATAAACGACCCAATGGGGCGGTTTTCTTCACTGATACCTGCACGCGATCGGCGCACCGCGTGGGCGATCTTGGTAATCGCTTCGTCCTGACCGATAACGCGAAGCCGCAGTTCGTCCTCCATGCGGATGAGGCGAGACATCTCGGTCTCCAGCATCTTGGTAACGGGAATGCCCGTCCAGCGCGCAACGACGGCGGCGACATCCTCCTCCCCCACCTCGCCGCGCGGCGAAGATCGCGTATGCTGAAGCGCGGTGAGCCGCTCCTCAACTTCTTTTAATTTTTTTTCGGTCTGGGGAATCTTGCCATAACGGTACTCGGCAACCGCGCCGAACTCTCCCGAGCGCTCGGCAATATCGGCTTCCTGCCGGAACGAATCAAGCTCTTTTTTGAGCGTACGCACTTCAACAAGTCGCTCCTTCTCCTCCTGCCATGCCGATTCTGACGCCGCAATGCCCGCCTGCAGTTCCGTAACATCCTTTTCCACTTTTTTGAGCCGTTCTTTGGCACGGCGGTCGGTTTCTTTTTTCAATGCCTCGCGTTCAATTTCAAGCTTCATAATGCGCCGACGCGTCTCGTCAAGCTCCTTGGGAATACTGTCCATTTCCAATCGTAACGAAGACGCCGCCTCATCAATCAAGTCCACGGCTTTGTCGGGCAAAAATCTATCGGCGATATAGCGCGCCGAGAGGTTCGCCGCCGCAATTAGTGCGCCATCGGTAATTTTAATCCCATGGTGCGCTTCGTATTTCGGCTTGAGTCCGCGCAAAATCGCCACAGCATCCTCCACGCTCGGCTCGTCCACATACACCGGCTGGAATCGCCGCGCAAGCGCCGGATCGCGCTCAATATGGCGCTGATATTCGCGCAGGGTGGTAGCACCGATAGCATGAAGCTCACCGCGCGCGAGCGCCGGTTTGAGCATATTTGCAGCATCAATCGCGCCCTCCGCCGCACCCGCACCAACAAGCGTGTGCAGTTCGTCTATGAAAATAACATACTTGCCCGCCCCGCGCTCTATTTCCCGCAGTATCGCCTTCAGCCGATCTTCAAACTCGCCACGGTATTTCGTCCCGGCGACAATCGCCGCCAGATCAATGGAAATGACTTCTTTTTCTTTTAATGTCTCGGGTACATCGCCTGCAACAATCCGCTCGGCAAGCCCCTCAACGATGGCGGTCTTGCCCACGCCTGCCTCGCCTATGAGGACGGGATTGTTTTTGCTCCGGCGCGAGAGTACCTCCATGACGCGGCGAATTTCGGCATCCCGCCCGATGACGGGGTCAAGTTTCTCCGCCCGCGCGAGGCGGGTGAGGTTCTTGGCGTATTTTTCCAAAACATTATACTTCGTTTCCGGTTCGGCATCGGTAATCCGCTGACCGCCGCGAAGTTCCGCCAGCGCACGCATGACAACTTCTTTATTTAACCCTTCACGCTCCAAAAGCTCTTTGGCACGCGTCGGTATCTCCAGGAGAGCGAGAAAAAGATGCTCCGTGGAGATGAATTCATCTTTGAGATGCGCCGCCTCGCGGTGTGCCTGCTCAATGGACTTCGCCAAGTCCTGCGTGAGATACACCTGCCCCATCGGCGTAGAAACCGAAGCGCCGCGCGGCATCCCGTCAAGCGTTTCAAATAAGCGATCCATAAACGCCGAGATGTCAATCTCCAATTTTTCCAAAATCGCGTCAACCGTCCCCTCCTCTTGCAAGGCAAGGGCGGCAAGCAAATGGAGCACATCAATCTGTTGATGTGAGCGTTCAAGCGCCAAGTCATGCGCTTTTTTGAGCACCTCTTGAGCTTTTATCGTAAATTGTTGGAATGGCGGCATAGATATAAATAATAACGAGAGCAATGTTTAAGTTGTTTTCTTTTCTTTGTTTGTCATTCCCGTCCCCGCTTTTGCGAGGATAAACTCCGCGAGGAATCCCGTTAGTTTTCAGTCCCCACAAGGGGGATACTAGCTATATGCTGAAATCGTACGGGATCCTTCGCTACGCTCTGGATGACGGACGATAGAGAAGACCGAAACCTAGACCCTATTTGCTTTAATATCTTATCAGAAAACAGAGACAAAATCAAACAAAAACGCCTATTACTTCAAAATAAGAGTATTGGATGAAGTTAGAACCACCCCCCTATATTTTCCCAATAAAAACTGAAACGAGATACGCTGTCATTGTGGAAACAACGCTGGACTTTCTAACATATTAGCTTTCCACGCTCAATCTTCAATAATCTCGCCTCAATGTCCTTTAGTGAGGAGGGTCCGGAATAATCAAGAACATATTCATCTTTCGATTTTTGTTTTATTTCCATTTTCCATCAAAAAGTCAACACGCGGAATGATTCGGCATACTTAAGGTGTTTTTTCTTGCCCTCACTCTTGGCACGAATGCGAATCCTCTCCTTTATTTTTTTGATGTCTGGAATCTGGAATTCGTAGGCACACACTGCTCAAATCTTTTTCCCACTTGTTTTTGTACGAGCATCCCTACGCACGCATTGACCATAGCCCTTACTCAATGCTATGATCATCATATGAATAGTATCACACCAACTCGTATTTATAATAAATTGACGCGTCTTGAGCAAGAAATCCAACGACTCAAAGCCCAAGCGTATCTTACGCTCCCCCACAAGACACGCACTACTCCGCGGTATACGGAAAAAGCGATTATGGAGGCGGTGCGCGGAGTACGCGACACTATCTGGAACGAACGCTATGCCAAAAAGATTACGCGTATTCGTTGATACGAGCGCGCTTCTTGCCGGACTCAATTCACCTAACGGCGCGGCAGGAGCCATCCTTGCCGCATGTTTTTCGAAACGGCTCATACCCGTTATTTCACGGCAAGTCATTGAGGAGGCGGAACGGAATATTGAGATGAAATTCCCCGCGCTTCATCGTGCATGGGAAGCGTTTCTTCGTATCCCGCCAGAACTTGCTCCGGATCCGTCGTTACGCCAAATCCGCAAAGTACACCAAATCTTGCCTACGAGTGATGCGCCAATTCTTGCAAGCGCGCTCAAAGCGCATCCCGATGCATTGGTAACATGGAATACTCGGGACTTCCTCCGCAAGGAGGTTATGTTACGCACTCCCTTCCCCATTTTCATCCCACGGGATTTTCTCAAACAATATCTTTAGGAATTAGGAACTCTAGTTACAGAAGCTCCACGGGATTAAAACATCAACCTTCGAAATGTCTCCGCATACCGCATTTTCTTTTTCTTGCCCTCGTTTTTAGCGCGAGTACGGATGCGCTCCTCCATTTTTTTGACATCGGGAATTTGGGACTCATGTGCCCGCAGAGCCGCAAGTTTTTTTCCAATGGTTTTGGAAATGTCTACAAACATATTCGGTCGGTCGGTACCAAAAAACCACACCCCTTGCATCTGGTGCGGCAAAAGATCCTCCTGTTTGAGTTCGGGGAAAAATGCGTGCGAAGCGGTCGCCGGATAAATCGCGTCAAATACCGCCTCGGCGGTAATCCGATGGTCGCGGTGAAATCGCCCAAAACTATCAAAGAGATGGTTTCCCGGATCGGCCGAGAGGACGACATCCGGTTTTACCTCGCGCATAACGCGGATGAGGCGCCGCCGAAGCTCTGCAGTATGCTCCAAATCTCCATCCGTCTCGCGCAAGAAATGAATGTCTGAAACGCCGACAATCGCGCCCGCCGCGCGCTGTTCTCTCTCGCGCATAGCTATCATTTCTTCGCAGGTCTGACTGACTTTGTGCGTTCCCTTCTCGCCGTTCGTTATAATGCAATAGGCGACTTCGTTGCCCTTTGCCGTCAGCGTAGCAATCGTCCCCGCACAGCCGAAGTCAAGATCATCCGGATGCGCCGAAAAGACAAGAAATTTTCTCGGTTTTGATTTTTTATTTGTCGTACTTTTTACCCTATACGCCATAGACATACAGACCCAATATCCTTAATTGGGTGAGGAGACCTTGACCCTTAATAACTACACCTCAATGATCGTGATTTCTTTGATTTTCTGAAACTGGCGATCACGGGTAACGAGCGACACATTTCGGATCATGGCGGTTGCCGCAATCCCTGCGTCGGGAATCGCAAGCGCATAATTTCTCCGTAGCCGTGCGGCAATTTCCGCAATCGCATCATCAAACGGGATAGATATGAAATTGGCGAGAAATGCTTTCGCCTTTGCACTATCCTCTTCCGTGAGTCCGGGAAATGCAAGAGTTTCTGCGATGGTGAGTGAAGAAATAAGGAGAGCTCTTCCCATCTGTTTCCACTCAGAAAGAGCGTATACCGCTTTTGGCTCGGCATTGAGACACGCAATAATGATATTCGTATCAACGAGCATGCTAAGAAGAAACACTCTTGAGTTGTTTTTGCATGCGTTTATTCCACTCTTGACGAATCCGGCGTTGATACCCTACTGCGTCAACTTTTTTTCCTTTCAGTATGCCGATTGCATTAGTCCAACTCTTGGGGAGCGGATAGCGCACAGAGTCCACTATTTCAGAAGCCACAATCCCTGCTCTATTTGTTTTTGTCTCTCTTGCTTTTGTTGGCATGGATTGCAGTATAACATATATTAAAAAATAAAACAAGAAAAAGCGAGGGTACTGTCCGAGCCGCTCTATGCGCGGGGCAATATAACTGTCACACACAAATCAATCATCACATTTCCATCCCGAGGCGTTTTTTAATCTCTGCCACAAGTTCAGGGGAATAACGCTCATACACCCGGTTTCTTGTATTCCGCTGTTGCTCAAACCATTGAGGATGTACTCTTTATGTATTGCTCGACTATTCTTTTCACCGCAACATCACCAAGTTTACACACTTGTTTTAACTCGTTAAGCCCAAGCCATTCAGACCGGACATCAGGAATTGATTTCATTTGAGAGATCCTTTGCTTAATTTCTTGGACTAATTCCGGAGCATAATGTTCAGCCTTTTGGTGTGACTTCTTAACCTGACGCTTCCCCAGCCATTCGGGATGTTCTGCGCGATATTCTTCAGCAATTTTTCTAATATACTTTGAATAACGAAATGCACCTCTCTGTACACTTCAAACAAGCCGCAGGCGGTGCGGTTATGACGAGAACATACTCAAAACAAGGAAACTCGAACTGGAACGAACTGAGGAGACCAATGGATCATACGGCGATGATTACACGACAAGATACGCTGAAATTGCAGACAGGTAGTGGGTAAGATAGCCGTCAATGGATCGGGGGAACGAGGTGACCAGTCCATAGCAGAGCTTGAGAATGCGGAAGTGGATCTCAACCCGCATGCGCAGATTGAGTAGCACGATATGGATAGGGGTTGAGAGAATCCACGAATTTCTGATACGAGAGAGGGGGCTCCATGATCTCCCAGAGTGATTTCTTAGTGGCAATATTTTGCTTCTGCTTCAGGATTGCGCAGGTTACGGCTTCGCTGTTGGTAAGGGCTGATTTCCGACCTTTGGGATGTTCCCGATCTTTGAGTTTCAATGAATGGAATAGTTGTGATACTCTTGCTTTGAGGGTGTAATAGATTGTAAGGAAGGTGTTCATACAAGTGGCGGCGTAAGCCGTCCCTTGTATTGTAGCAGAAAAGGTGATGTGGTGCATTTCGTTATTCAAAGTATGGTAGTCATCATACAGCTCGTGGCGTTGGATCGGGGTTAATCGGGTGCGTTTGTGGATGGTCATGTTGTTTACCGTACCGCCGATAGCCATTCCGGCAATGGCGGAGACTGTAAACAACGCTAGGGATTCTTACAAGTAAAACCTACTTCCTCTCATCAAGCTTCACCTTCACGCTTATTTCTTTACCGGCACGGAATACGGTCAAAGTAATTTCCTCACCAACGGCGTGGTTTTGGACAATAGCCGACAATGCGCGATTCGCATCAATCCGCTCGCCGGCAACGACAAGAATAATATCTCCTTCTTTCAAACCCGCACGGTCAGCCGGACCGCCGGGCACGACTGCAGGACCGTCGGTATTTTTACCAAGCAATGCGCCGTAATTCCTGCCGAGATTCAAGCTTTTGGCAAGGTCGTCGGTAACGGGCGCGTACCGCACACCAAGGTAGGGATAGATTATCTTGCCGGTTTTGCGTACACTCTCAATATCACGTTTAACTTTATTGATGGGAATGGCAAAACCGATGCTCTGCGCGCCGCTCGCCACGGCGGTATTGATGGCAACCACCTCGCCGTAGACATTGATAAGCGGTCCGCCGGAGTTGCCGGGATTAATTGCCGCATCGGTCTGCACCAATTCCTGCAATGCCTCTGGACCGTCCGCTCCGCCATTAGCAACGATGGAACGCTGAAGACCGGAGACGACGCCAACTGAAACGGTATTGCGGAATTCGCCGAGCGCATTACCGATGGCGATGACGGTCTGCCCGATTTTAATTGCTGAAGAATCGGCAAGTTTAAGAAACGGCAAGTTTGAGCCGGTTATCTGCAGAATCGCCAGATCCTGCACGGGATCGCGCGCCAAGACCTTCGCGGGCAATTTTTTGCCGTCGTTCGTGAGAACGGTAAAGTCCGCAGTTACATCGGCGACGACATGTTTGTTCGTCACAATAAACCCATCGGCTGATACGATGAATCCACTTCCCGCAGAAACTTCTTGCCGTTTCGTCCCGTTTTGGCGAAGTTGCGGCACTTGAAGGTTTGGATTCTCACCAAAAAATTGCTTAAAGAATGGGTCATCGCCGAATGGATCCACAAAATACCGCTCAATAATGGGAACATCTTTACTCGCCACTATACTGACTACGGCGGGTGAGGCGTTTTTGACCACCTGTACCACCAGTTCATCGGAGCGAACGATGCGCTCAATAGCCTCTTTTGTTTCGGGCGTTACCGGCTTATCGCCCGACTTTTGCCGCGGGAAAAAATAAGATGGAATAATCGCCTCCTGGCTTACCATGGAACCGCGCCCGAAAACGCCAAGCACAAGCGTTGTGCCGATGAGCGAGGCGAGAAAACTTAACACGACGGCGAAAATAACCATCTGGCGCATGGTCGGCTGGGGTTGTTGTTGATGATCGGGCATAGGAAAAACTTTACATTTGAAACTCTGACAAGACCCTCCCTACTCTACCATACGGAACAACAATCGCAAAAGGTGCCTCACAAGGATATGCGCGGCATGGACTCTCCTAAAAAATACCCATTACACCGCCTCAACACATCGCACCTCGGGCACGGCTTGTTTGAGCATCTCCTCAACTCCCGCTTTGAGCGTCAATTGCGAGAGCGGACAGCCGTGGCAAGTCCCAAGAAGTTGGACGAAAACCGTCCCCGTCCCCTCCTCAAACCGCACAAACTCAATATTCCCCAAATGCCTCGCCAGCATCGGCCTGATCTGCCCAAGCGCTTTTTCAATTTGTTCGATCATAAAAGCCCTTATCTTAGCACTAACAGCCCAAGTTTTTCTTTGGCAATAAATTCTTACTGACTACCACTCCTTGCAGATTCATCAACTAGTCTACTCTGAAGTTCTTTAGCTACTTTGAGTAGTTCTTCCATAGGATAGTCTTGTCGTCCAAGAAAGCCCCTTTCCGCACCCTTGTCTTTAAATTCCTCATAACGATCAATGAAATACTCCTGAATAAAACTAATCATCTCACTGGCAGGGAACCCCCTCATCCTCTCTCTAACTTGTTCGTCAGTTAGTTTTTCTCCTCTACTTTGAGCATCTTGCGTTATCTTTTTTTCAACTATCAGGGAGAGGTTGTGGTCATCAAGCATGGATCGCTCCATTTTTAACTTTTCTATCAACTCCATTTTCCGACTATCTGTCGGCTTATTTTCTCTCTTCGCTTTCTCTATGGTCTCCTCATTGACGAATATTGCGTTACGCAGGTTATACCATACCATGCTTGAAGTGCCCGCTTTTACATCAGCGGGTATCTCCAATTTTTTAGATCTTTCTAGTTTTCTATCCTGTTCTGCTTTTTCAAAACCCCTCGCTATTTTTCCTTCGGGATCATCCATTGTCATCGCTTTTGAATAATCCATCGTACCGTCAGGATTTCTTTTTGCACCAACAAAAATCCGGCTCTTTGGTTTTTCCTGCTCTGAAGGTTGTTCGGGTGTAGACCCACCCATTTCAGGACTTTTCATAGTTTTTGTTGACCATACTCTTAGGATTAAATATGCGGTTTACGACTGTATAATGTCACTCTCTAAACTGCTCAAGCTTCATCCGCTCAATCACGCCATTCACCTGCTCCCAGTTCAGATTCTTGAAAAATACCTCAATGTACTCCTTGCGCGCCGTGGCAAAGTCCAGAAAATACGCGTGCTCGTACACATCCATAATAAAGAGTGCGACTGCTCCCCACACACCGCCCTGATTGTGCGAGTCACAGAGGTAGTTTCGCAATGTGCCGTCTTCTAAATCAAAAGCGAGAATCGCCCACCCCCGCGCCGCAATACCGAGCGCCTTGAACTCTTCCATCCACTTTTCGTATGAACCAAAATCCTCCTCAATCCACTGTTTGATCATACCCGTCGGTTCGCTCCCGCCCGCTTTCATATTATCAAAATACCCCTCATGGAGGCGGATGCCGTTTAACGCGAATGTCTCTTCGCGCTTGAGCTCGCCGAACTCCGAATAGGTCGCATTTGCCGCCGCGTGGTCAGTGACTTTTAACTTCTCCTGTATCTCGTTCCATTTTTTGACATACCCCGCATAGAGCACATCGTGGTGCTCTTTTAACTGCTTCTCGGAAATCCCCTCCAACTGCGTATACGGCAATGGTTTTTGTCCTTTCATAATCCTCTTCGTCATCCCGAACGGAGTGACTGCCAGCAGGCGTCCCGTGAGGGAGGGATCCCTCACAGCTTCAGTATAAACTGAATGTTAACGGGATTCCTCGCTCACGCTCGGAATGACACGAAAAATATATTACGGAAAAATCTGATTCCCTTCTTCGTCAAAAATCAAAATCGCCTGCGTGGGGCATGATTTCGCGGCGAGGAGAATCGTCTCGTCGTCCGCCCCGTGGTCATTATACACCACCGCCTTATTCTCGCCATCCAGCTCAAACACGCCGGGCGCCACGGCAATGCACGACGCTGCCCCAATGCAGAGATCGCGATCCACAACGATCTTCCCAATCTTTAAGGGCTTTGATTCTGGTTTTTGGTCATCCATAACAAGTGCGAGACAAACTGCTTAGCGAACAGATTTTAATACCCCTTCTTTGCGAGTATGCTTTTTTGAGAAACGCTTGCTTGCGTCAAGTATCTCAACATACAAGGGAATCCCCTTGCTATCAAGATCAACCATAATGCCGGGAGCGATTTCGCGCGTTTCAGCCACCTTGCCCCTCTTAAAGGTCAGGTTTACGGCATCAGCAACAGGATCATAAGAATAGTTCATGGAAGTGAGTTTGTAAAGTATTGGGTAATAACAACGATTCTATCATCTTCTCGCACAAAAATGACTTTGAGATATTTTTTACCAACCTTGTAAAACGCAAGAAACTTGTCTGATTCCATGATGAGCTTCTCCGGTGCGTCTATCGCACTATACACCATTTCCCGGGAGATACTTCGTTGCCCTAATTTTTCTAATGCGTGCCGCGTAAAAATAATTTTCACCATGGAACGGAAAACCAATGCTACCCATAATACTTCTCCTTGTAGAATCTGATCAACTGTTCAACTTCCGTGATAATTTCGGGCGAGCCGACGCCGACTTTGAGTTTTTTCTGCACCGTCTCCAGATCAACCGCGCCCTCAAGCACCGCCTCTTCTATGTCTTTGTCGGTAATGTTGAGTTTGACATCAATCACCTTCGCTCCCTCTATCATAACCCGTTCGTTCTGATTTGTCCTGCGAAAATAATCATTCGCCGCTTTGCGAAACGCCTTGTCCGCCAAAACAGAACAGTGAATTTTTCTATTTGGTAAACCACCCAACCGATCCATAATGTGCTGGGGTTTTATTTTTAATGCTTCGCCCAAAGGCAGGCCGCCGTTTTCCGTTACCATAACCGAAAACATAGATGTCGCCGCAATCGCCGAACCGCAGCCAAAAGTTCTCCATTTCATCTCCGCGACTTTTTCGGTTTGCGGTTCAATTTTTAGCCACATCTTCATCATATCGCCGCAATTATGGACAAGAAACGCACTCGTCGCGTAGGTATGAGAGTCTGCAACTTCAAAATTATACAGTCGTCCACCTTCAAACGACATAGTCTCTACATGCTCAATCGGTAGCTCAATGTGGTGACGCTCCCCCACAACCGGATAAAGGCAAATATCTTTCGCCTTAAGATCTCCGGCATGCGCCCATGTAATAGGCGCATATGCGTTCGATTCAGACATATATTGCTTTGCATAGATGAGATGGTCGGGTGTCGCAATAATTTCCCCTTGGAAATTCTTGATTTTTATGAGTGAACCCGCTTGATACCTCACACGAAACGCCTTCTCAACAGGATAGTATCCAGAATCATGACTCAATACTTTTTCACCAACTTGAATGTTGGGAATCTCTTTCAGACCAGCCCCCGTCAACACTAATGTTTCAGGCGCAAGGCAGGCGGGCGAGCCGACCATCCCCGTCGCGTCATAAGCATTTTCATCCGGCTCCTCAAGCATGAGATTGCGCGGATTGAAAAAATGCTCTTTGACGATATCCGAATAGTACCACCGCTCGCCGGTGAATTGGTTGACCACATCCCCCGCCGCGAGCCCCCCCTCGGGAATCGGTTTCTTTTCTTTAACTTTTTGATTATCCATAGTGAGGCGTTGTTTAGCGTTATTCTGTCATTCCCGACTTAATCGAGAATCTATGATTCCTATCTTGCGTCGTAAACGATATTAGAACCATATTCCATCTGCAAATTGGATCATTTTGCCCATGAGGACACCGCAAAAATTACCCAAAATGGGGGTAAAAGTGTGAAGATACCTATAACTACAGAGGGCAAGAGGTATAAAAGGTTAAGGAGTAGCTTGAGCTTTTTTCCGGTTAGATCACCAATCCTAATTTTTGCCCCATCTTTATAGTGCTTCAAGTTTTCTTTGAACTCATTATCAATGGACTCCGATAGATAAATGTACAAAGCAAGAAAAACTATAGCAGGAATCATCACAAGGGTAGCATAGGGAGCGACTCTTAAAAGAATGGGGTGTGGATAATTGAATGTTTTGTATAACTCATTAAGCGTCGGATAAAGATAAAGATGAACATACAAAAGGAGCAAGCTATCCGCAATTGCAATAAAAAGTGCTACATTTTTTATACGCTTTAGCACCGTCCACGCCTTCTCTTTTTCTATAGTACGATTCCTACGCTTCATAGCTATTAATACGGATAGGATAGGGACCAGAATTAACAGGCCATATATATAGGAAGTACTCATAGTTTTTATTTACGATAACTTTATAAAATCCTCTGCTTCTGGATTCCCGCTTTCGCGGGAATGACAGGATTAAGATTTCACTTATAATTCTTCCCGCCTACTTTTATTTTAGACCCTTGACCGGCAAACGCCTCCGGGTGGGACACATCCATCTGCCCCATTTCCAGCCGTACGGGAGAGATTTGGCGCAGTTTTTCTACAATACCAGGAAAAACTTCCATGACATAATCCAAATCCTCCTTCGTCGTACGGTGGCCGAGCGTAAAGCGGAGCGATCCGTGCGCGTACTCATACGGTCGTCCAATGGCGAGAATGACATGCGAAGGGTCGAGCGTCGTAGAGGTACACGCCGAACCGGTGGAGATGTAAATGCCCTTTGAATCCAGATACAAAATAACCGCCTCGCCTTCAATATCCAAAACCGACATATTCACATTATTAGGCAGACGCTTTATCGGATGACCGTTCAAGACAACTTTTGGAATCTCGGTTATGAGTCGGTGCGTTAAGTAATCGCGAAGTTCAATCAAACGCGCGTTTTCTTTTTCTTTCTCCGCATGCGCGAGTTCAAACGCTTTGGCAAAACCGATAATACCCGGCACATTTTCCGTCCCAGAACGGAGATTATTTTCCTGCCCGCCGCCGTGGATAATGGCCTTGAGCCGTGTCCCGCGCTTTACATAAAGACACCCGACACCTTTGGGACCGTACATTTTTGAGCCATTTATCGCGAGCAGATCAACGCCTAATTTTTCAACATCCATCTCAAGCGCGCCCGCCGCTTGGCACGCGTCGGTATGGAAATAAATCGGCGTCGCGTTTCCGGCAATTTTACGCTCCGCGCGGATATCTTTTATAACTTTGGCAATCTCCGGAATCGGTTCAATGGTACCGATCTCGTTATTGGCATACATGATAGAAACAAGAATCGTATCCGGTTCTATCGCGCGGCACACCGCTTCCGGATCAACGAGTCCGTCCTCATCAACCGGCAGGTAGGTAGTGCGAAACCCTTCTTTTTGCAGTGCTTCACATGAGTGCAAAACGGCGTGATGCTCAATCGCGGAGGTGATAATATGCCTCCCCTTATCTCCGTACATGTGGGCTATACCAAAAATTGCCAAATTAATCGCCTCCGTTCCTCCGCCGGTAAAAATCAACTCCTCCGACTTGCAATGCAAAATGTGAGCGACCGTTTCGCGCGCCGCGTCTAGTGCCTCTTTTGCGCGCCTCCCCGGACGGTACAAAGACGAAGGATTGCCGAATTCACCTTCCCAAAACGGCTCCATCGCCGCTTTTACGCGCGAGTCAAGGTAGGTCGTCGCCGCATGATCTAAATACACTTCTCGCATAAAAAATTATTACTCTTGCCATCCAGTATACGGTATGCCCCACCGTTGTCAATAAAAGTATTGACAACGGTATAAAATAAATGTATACATAAGGGGAGGCCGTGCCCTTTGACATCAGTCGCGCGTCTTCTGCCGCGACTTCACCATCCGCAAAACCGCGAAGGAGTACGACATGCCGCTCAATCCTTTCAGGTTCTCTGAAAAAGCTCGCACCTATTATGGCAGAGTATTCCCACGCATTGAGCTTGTTGCGGCCCATATAGATGAAGAGTATAGCATTTCAGCCGCTGCGAGAGAGGAGATTATGCGTGATCTTGCCAAACTCCCCAAAAAAATCGCTGCATCCGCCTCAACTCTGGGAAATGATGCCGCTCAACTCCGCGCCGCTTATGCGCACCTTAATGGGAGGGATAGAGAAAAATGGGAAGAGATGATGGCACACGATCATGCCATTACGCGCCCTCTGAAAAGATTATTGAAAGACGGCATCACGACATGGGAGCAGGTGAAAGAACGGGCGACTGCGCAACAACGCCTGAATGAACAAGAACCGCCGCTTGATGATTCAACAGCACGTGAGACGGAACAAGAAACACCACCGGAGCCGGTACAATATGATGATCCTCGCCCAGCGTCACCAATGGATGAGCGATCATCAACTACCCACCCCTTCCTTTTCCTTAAAGCATTAGCGTCGGCAAGCGCAACAGTGCTGGGAGAATTGGGGCGGGTAGCCGAAGAGGTGACCTATCTTCTTGATGCCCGAGCTCGCGACCAGCGCCTTCTGGTACGCCAGAGCGAGCTTGAGACACGAAACGCACAACTCACAGAGCAGATCGCTCTCCTAGAGGAGACAAGGCGAACAACACAGAAGCGGCTTGCCGGTGCAGAGCACCGCATCCAGATACTCACCCAACAAGTAAAGGAGCTCGCGCCACGGCGTTTGGAAGAACTTGCGGAACTTTTTCCAAGTATCCCGGCACTGTTCAAATGCGCCGACGACATCCGTGAGGAGATGCGAAAGCGTGAGGATATAGTCAACTCGTTGCCCACAAAGCTCCTTTGGCTCGGAAACCATGACGGCAAACCGAAAGAGATGGTGTCCATGGTCTATCATCCCCCTTTTAAAGCGTATTTCAGCGACGCGGATCACGAGATTAGAGAGGCGGTCATAAAACAAATTCACTTCCTGTGCGAAGAGGGACCGCATCACAAGTCCCTTGATACCAAACGGAACAAAAATCCAACTCCTCCCCACACGCCGGATGAGCATATGTATATCCGGATAAAAATCGGCCTGCGGGCCACCTGCTCAAAGGAAGGATCAGAACTTCACTTTTACAATATCATTCCGCGAGGTGATCTATGATATGAGATGATGCTCACATAGTCATTCATGGGCGCAGAAACATTATACGTACGGAACCAAAACCCATCAAACTTTGTTTGATGGGTTTTTCATGCACAATCAAAAAAAGATATCTGGTTGGTACCACACAGCTCCCCTATCCCTTCCCCAGCGTATTCTGTCCCGGTTCCCACTCAACTGGACAGCGCTCACCCGTTTGAAGCGCCTGAACCGCGCGAAGTACCTCTTTGACCGAACGACCGACAGCATTATCCGAAACCATAAACCATCGCAGGTTACCCTCCGGATCAATGATAAATGTCCCTCGTTCGGAGGCGCCGTCCGCGGCGAGCACGCCGTACGCGCGCGAGATATCGTGAGTGGTGTCCGCCACAATGGGATACTTTACCATCGCTAAATCCCTTTCAAACCAATTTTTATGCGACCACTCGCTGTCCGTTGAACAGGCAAGAATAGCCGTATGATATTTTTCAAATTCTTCTTCCAGCCGCGCAAACTCCTTCAGCTCCGTCGGACATACGAAGGTAAAATCCCGCGGATAGAAAAACAAAACCACCCACTTTTTCCGATAATCGGCAAGCGAGACGCGCACAAAGTCATCCCGTCCCGCCTGATAGGCGATTGTTTTATCAAACTCCGGCGCTTGTTGGCGTAAGCTCATCATATTTTTTTATCCCGTGAAAACGGCTACCATCCACCTCCCTATCCTACGGGAAGGGGATATTTTTTACAAGCGTTTATCTGTAGGAACGCGATCGCCGCCGCCGGCGCCACCCCCGGACAAGCGGAAGCGCTCCGGGGAGCAGGGAGAGCGCGATAATACCGAGAACGATAGGCAGAAGATACCGGTCAA
Organism: bacterium; assembly: GCA_030697705.1. Lineage (GTDB taxonomy): Bacteria > Patescibacteriota > Minisyncoccia > Sungbacterales > HO2-52-23 > JAUYPE01. The sequence continues at coordinate 43,609 of JAUYPE010000002.1, forward strand.
TATCGGGAATGACACTCCCTAAAAAATAGCCCACTACGGTCAATCCGGCGCCCCAAATGATTCCGCCGAGTATATTATAAAAAAGAAATGTGCCATAGGGCATCTTGCCCACTCCTGCAATAATCGGCGCGAATGTACGGACTACCGGTATAAAGCGCCCGAATATAATCGCCCGCGGACCGTGCGTATCGTAGAATACTCCCGCCTTTTGCACATATTCGGGACGAAAAAAACGTGAACGCGGGCGCGTGAAAAGCCGCGCTCCAGCCCGCCGCCCGAACGCATAGCCGACATTATCACCCAGAATCGCCGCGACCGTGGCAAGCGTGGCAAGTGGAATGATTGCAAAAAATCCTTGAGCCGCGAGAAATCCGGCCGTAAAGAGCAAAGAGTCGCCCGGTAGCGCTACACCGATAAGCAGACCGGACTCGGCAAAAATCATGGCGAAAACACCAAGATATCCTCCCGCGGTGACAAGCGCCTCGACACTGATACCGAAGATATTCATGGGAGGTGCTGCATCACTCGCGGCCGCAGAAAGGGAATTCGTACGACCACATACCCCGATGCAAGACCTACGAGCAGACCGGCAAGAATATCCGTTGGATAATGCACGCCCGCCGCGATGCGCCCGACACCGATAAGCGCACTTACAAGAAACAATGTCACGCCGATTTTTTTGTCATACGCATAGACGGCTGCCGAAAGAGCGAAAAAAAACGCCGCATGCCCTGAAGGTAGCGACCATGAGGAATCAAAAAAAAGCGCCTGCACCGGCAAAACGGCAAACGGCCGCGGCTGATGGATAAAAAAACGGATAAGCGGCGTTATGATACCACGCGCGAGAACCACTGCCACACCGGCACCAAAAAAAATGCGCCATCGCTCACCATTGAGTCGCCCGGCATGCCATACCGCCCACAAAAACCATACTACCGCGATAAAGGAAAGGTGCACGGCAAAAAACCCTATGATAGCATCGCCCCATGCCGAGCGCCCCAGAAATCCATTCAGAAAAAAAATAATTACAGTATCCCATGCCATATGCTTCCCACTCTACCACAATTCAATAACTCTCGCACCTTGGCGGGATATCAGGCAGACCCATACCTGCGGTCTGCTTTTTTATTTTTTGCGCGCATGGGCATCGGCTTCACGATCCTCGTCCGCCGCACGCCACAAGTACCACGAGGCAACGGATGCATGCGCCCGCCACGGCACGGCAAGTTTTTCCATGCGCTTTTTATCCGGCAATGCTTTCAGTCCGTAGACAATCTGAAACCCTTTGCGAATACCGAGATCGCCAGTCGGCAGGATGTCGGGACGATTCATGGTAGAAATCAGAAACATGTGTGCCGTCCACTCGCCGATGCCTTTTACCCGCGTCAGATGCCGGATAATCTCTTCATTTTTCATTTTTTTGATCGCGCAATGGCGGATCGTCCCGTCGGAAAACTTCTCCGCCAGATCGCGGAGAGAGCCCGCCTTTTGCGCGGAAAGCCCGCTTGAGCGCAAGAGCTCCACTGGCAGAGCGCTCACCTCCTTCGGTGTGGGAAATTTTTTCTTATTTCCAAAAAGAGAGAGGAAGCGGGTATAAATCGTCTCCGCCGCCTTACCGGATAGTTGCTGATGGATAATGGAACGTACCAGCGCCTGAAACGGATTTTTTCTCACCGCCATGTCGGGAACGCCGTGCTTTATGATCAGTCGGGCAAAATATCGGTCTTGCTTGAGTATCTTTAACGATTTGTTCGTTTTGTGTATTTTCTTCATAAGAACTCTTGCATGCTCTCCCACGACATGGCAGCATGACTTCGTTAACAAAAGACCTCATCCATCGCGGGTGAGGTCTTTACAACAAAACAAAGCTGGTTCAAAAACACTCCGGAACTGTTACATCATCTGCTTCGGAGGCATCATCTCCTGCCCACCGGCATCCGGACTCTTTGATGGTACCGAACAAGTACGATAGAATTTGAAACCGATATAGAAGCCCCACAAGACAACTGTACCAAAAAGATTCAAGAAGAAGTGAAGCCACGCTAAGTCAACGAAATTACCAAGAATACCAGGTGTTCCCTGCATGCCCGTCTGAAGATGCTGATAATATTTAATGATATGTTCAAAGAAATGATAACTCTGGAGAATGGTCGCGAAGAAAAAAAGCTTGTAAAGAACTTTTTTATTCCTAGCTTCTTCCGGCAATCTTTGCAGGATAAGCCAGAATCCTAACGTGAACAGAAAGTCGTAAAAAAAGTGCACCGACTCAAGATCAAACTGACCGATTAACCCATGCGATCCGTCTATGCCAAGATCCAGGATGGCATACTGATAGATAATGGTGAAGTGTTCCATCATGTGCGCCGTCTGCGTAATAAGAACGATTCCATAAATAGCACAGAACATACCTATGCTTTTATTTTTCATAATCAAGAAAAAACACTTTTTATTTGGATAATTACATGTCTGATGTTAAGGATATCATGAAATTTTTTCCCCTGCCAAAAAAGTTATCCACAAGGAACAACAGGGACTGCCTACTAAGGGATGGGGGAACAGATTCGCGCGAGGGAAGCAGTCGTATGAAAGAGCGCATCTATCACACCGATGGACGACACGGGCACTACACCCATAAACGAATCTGCTGATGTACAGAAGCATTTCTACCAACCTTCCCTACCGGCTCATTCAAGAAATTCTTTCTTAATCATCTCTACATTTTTACTATTAACCCAAATTAGGGGAAACGAGTTTCAAAGAGATGGTGTACAAGAGGAGAACGCTAACAAAAATGAAAGGTCTCATCCATTACGGATGAGACCTTTCTATAAACGCCGGTTCAGTAATATTCTGATACACGACTACATCTGCGCTGGAGGCGTCATTTCCTGTTTGTCCATACTGAAACTTTTTGATTCCGCTGAGCAGGTGCGATGAAACTTAAGGCCTATATAGATAACCCACAAGATAACCGTACCGATGAGATTCAGAGTGAAATGGAACAATATTAGGTTGATGTGGTTTCCCAGAAAACCGGGGGTTCCTTGCATACCCGTTTGAATATACTGATAATATTTAATGATGTGTTCGACCATGTGGTAGCTCTGGACAACGACCCCAAAGACAAGAAGATTATACAAGAATTTTGAGGAGTCCTTGGCTTCTTCCGGCAATCTTTGCAGGATAAGCCAGAATCCTAACGTGAACAGAAAGTCGTAAAAAAAGTGCACCGACTCAAGATCAAACTGACCGATTAATCCGTGCGCAGGATCCACGCCAATGGCATACTGATAAACTTGGACGATGTGCTCCAACATGTGAACCGATTGCACGATAAGCGTGAAACCGAATAGAGCACAGAACATACCTATACTTTTATTTTTCATAATCAAGAAAAAACACTTTTTATTTGGATAATTACATGTCTGATGTTGATGTTAAGGATAGCATGAAATTCATGTGCTCGCTAAAAAAGTTATCCACAAGGGATACTAATGCTCATCCGCCGGAGTTCTATGAAACCTTTTTCTCTATTGGCTCATGCTCAACTCCAAAATCTCCCGCCAAACAGGATAAGAGTTTCCAATCGTCAAAACGGCGAACCGTTTCGACCCGCATTTTCCCCCTGCCTGTGTCATAAATACTTTCGGGCCGTGGGGTTTTCTATAAGAAACACTAAAGTTTAAGGAACCCATATCTGAAACATGGTATAGAACCAGTGCCAGCTAGCGGAGAGGCCAATTAATATGGCAGTCGCGATCAAAATATTTCTTAAGCTAAACATAAGAGTTGAGGAAGCCCCATTATGAGCTTCACTGAAGAAGTTAGTGTAAGTTAATTGCGTGCCGCACTATTTTTTGTGAGATATGAGACGTATGACCCGATCACCCGTGGGTGATCTACGCACATATCACCTGCACCAGTATACCACAAAAACACGGCATCTTGGTAGAAGCACACAAACACAAGGGAACTATTTTGAGTAAGAAGACCGCGGAGGCGCTGGACTGCATGAGGACCACTTTGGTGCGAAAAAGGTCTCTTTCTTCCTTCAACAAAGGCCCTTTTTGATTTCATCCCTCATGCTACCGCTCTTATACCTTATCCCGTCGCGCCTCTTGCGCTTTGCGAATGTTTTTCTTCTGGGCGCGCCGCTGTGCAAGGGTCGGCTTTTCTTTCTCCGGCACGTTTCTGCGGGATAGCGCCATGAACACATCGCCTTTCTTGTGGACAACCGGACCCCGAATCTGCTTCAAAAAAGAGTCCTTTAGCTTCGGATTATCAATAACAAGCTTGCCACCACTCACATGAGCGTCTTTTTTGGCAATGAGCCACGTTGCTGTATCCCAGCTGCCGCTCGAGCGCCTACCCGCTATACGCTCCAAATGCCCTTTTACTCCCACATCTTGGGTTCTAAACCTTATAAACTCCCCTTTTGGCCGAACTTCAATCCGATAAAATTTCCCGCCACCCGCACCGGGACGCTTTCGCGCCCACCCACTCGGTTGCGCCAGACTATGTTGCCGGTGGGACATGCCGCGCCATCGCGCCTGTGCTTTTTTGATGTTTTTTCTCGCCGCACTTTTTTGTTGTGCCGTAGTCATGGTAAGAAAAAATAACGCACGAAAGTTGCTATTCAGACGAAACTGCTGTTAGCATGCGCGACCTTTAATGCTTTGCTTTGACTCTAGAATAGCACTAACCGCAAAACTTTTCATTTCCCATTCATACCATGTTGCTGCGGGACTAGGATTCGAACCTAGATTAACGGATTCAGAGTCCGTCGTCCTACCGTTAGACGATCCCGCAAATATTATGCTGACATTTCTCCCCCGATAAGAGAAAAAGCGTCACGAATGACGCTTTTGACTATAGCACGGGAAGGAAGGATTTCAACCTTTCTCCTCCGCTCATTCCGATTGGTTCGTCTCTCCGACTTTTTTCTTGAGCTCCTCCCATCTGCGAGGACTCATGAACTCAAGCTCCGTTGGAAAGCGACTACCGTAGCCCCGCTCCTTCTCCTGCCATTCTTGTAGTTTATGGGCAACCACGCGGTCTATGGCAGTAAAAAACGAAGTGTCCTCAAGGTCTCTTCCACTGCGCCTGTTCTGCATCGGTGGCAGGTTTGTAGGACGCAGATCAAGGATCTTTTCTATCTCATGGGCGATTTTTTCCGCGGGGTATGCATAGTCCCCCACTCCCCGCCCCATGATCATCTTCACATCATTCTCAATTTGCCGAATATGCTCATACTTTGAGGCGGACTCCTCAAGCCACTCCCCCATTTTGCAAAAAAAAGCCCTGACCGCCTCGGCTTCTTCCCGCGTCTCCGCCTCCAGTGCCGATTGTATCTCTTCAACGCTCCTTCCGCTTCGTGCGGCAAATTTTTGCCTATCTTCCTCAAATCCCTCTGCAACATCTGCTAGCCCCTCTCCACGATACTTCTCCGCCGCATGTCCAAACAACAACGCAAGCTGCTGGTCCGACCTCGCCATCTCACCAAGCTCTTGAGGGTTCACTTGTCTCTCCCCGTAGAGTTCATGTTTTTCCATAGTGGGAAATAACACCTACTTATATGATAATACTATTTTTTATTTATGTCAACTATACTTTCAGATATCGGCGAACGGCGAATACGCTGGAGAGTGAACCGAGGATGACGCCAAACGCGGCGAGAAGCCCAAAGAACTGGAGAAAATTGGCAGCAAAATAATGATAAAGGTCAAATGAGGGCACCAGAAGAAGTAGCTTGGGTGCGATCAGCCAGGTAATCGGGAGGAAGGCGAGCACCGTCGCGACGGCGGCAACCACGCCGTAGAGCACCCCGTTCACTAGAAACGGCCCGCGGACAAACCACGAGGTGGCGCCGACGAGGCGCATGATGCTGATTTCTTCGCGCATGGTAAAAATGGCGATGCGAATGGTATTAAACGCCACAAGCACGGCGATGAAAGCGAGAAAGAGCGCTATCAATGCTCCCCCACCCCGCACGGAGGCAAGAATAGAGGAGAGGCGATCAATGACCGTTTGATTCTCAAAATAATTAATTTTCTCTACAATCGGATATTTTTTATTTACCAAAAAATCGCTGATGGCGGCGTAGTGCCTCGGATCCGTCGCACGGATATTAATACTCGCCTCCAGCGGATTCTCACCCACCTCCTGCAAGGCGGAGGCGATGAGTGCGTTATCCTTGTGCGCCTCCTGAAATACCGCAAGCGCGGCGTCACGGGAGACGAAGGTGACGGCTTTAACGTCGGGTAGTTTTTCCACATCTTGTTTGACCGCAAGCATTTGGTCGTCCGTCGCGCCCGGCATGAAGTAGACGGTAATATCAATCTTTTGCTCAAGCGAGGTGATAACGGAGTTCATCAGCGCGTTCACAAACAACAAACTCCCCATGACGAAGAGCGTCAACGCCATGACCATAATAGTCGCCATAGAAAGCCAGCCATTGCGCCAGAAGCTGACGAGACCCGCATGAATTGTCCGTTTGAGGGTAGTGAAAAGCATAGATTATTATTCTGTCATCCCGAGCAGAGCGAGGGATCCCGTACGATTTCAATATACTAGTATTGACGGGATTCCTCCCTCACAGGACGCCTGCTGGCAGTCACTTCGTTCGGAATGACGGAATAGAGACAACTACACAAGGCCTCCTTACAACAAATACTTTCCGTTCTGCTCGTCGCTGATAATCTCGCCGTGGTCTAAAACAACCAACCGCTTGCCGATGGCATTGACGACCTCTTTGTTGTGCGAAGCCAGAAGTATCGTCGTGCCAAGCTCGTTGATTTTCTGAAGTAGTTTCATTATCTCCCAGGTATTGACAGGGTCAAGATTGCCCGTGAGCTCGTCTGCCAGAATCACATCCGGACGATTGACCAGCGCCCGTGCGATGGCAACGCGCTGTTTTTCGCCGCCCGAGAGCTGGTGGGGATAGTTTTTCATCTTGTCGCCAAGACCAACCACATCAAGTGCTTGAGGCACATCCTCCTGAATTTCTTCGTCCAGCCGCCCCGCCGCCTCCATGGCAAACGCAACATTCTCGTACGCCGTCTTCATCGGCAATAATTTATAATCCTGAAAAACGGTACCGATTCTCCTCCGCACATGATGCAATCGCCGCCGTGGAATAGAGGTAATGTCAATCCCGTCAAGATAGACATGTCCCCCGCTCGGGTCTTCTTCGCGCAAAAGCAGGCGCAAAAGCGTCGTCTTCCCCGCCCCCGACGCGCCCACGAGTGAGACGAATTCTTTGGGCTCAATGCGCAGATTGATGTTTTTTAGCGCAATCGCGTCGTGGCTGTAAATTTTAGAAACATCATCAAAGAAGAGCATGAAGAATGCTGAATGACAAATGTAAAATGCTGAATAGAGAAGTTATTTCTTGGAGTTTAGAATAATTTTTGAGAGGATTCGTACGATCTGATCATACTCATCCAACATTTTCACATGTTGATCCTTGGAAATCAAACAAAGATCGGAAACGAGACGGATCCAAAACATCATTTCTATAGCAGATTTTCTCGCTAGGGAGATGAACTGAATAAATTCTTTCTTTGAGACTCCACCACTTCCCTCAAAGAGATTTGCAGGAATAGAACTTGCCGCCTTTACCATTTGTGACGACAGTACAAAACCTTCACTGTTTCTTGGAAAATTCCTTGTCGCTAGGATAATAGACAGAGCAAAAGTATAACACCTCTCCTGAATATTCTCTGCCTTATTATTCAGCATTTTGCATTTATCATTTATCATTCTCTCTTATCTCCGCATCTATAAACTCATCCAAGTCGCCGTCAAGGACTTTATCAATTTGGGAGGTTTCTATCTCTGTGCGGTGGTCTTTGACCATTTGGTAGGGATGCATGACATACGAGCGAATCTGGCTTCCCCACTCAATCGCCACCTTTTCATTGCGCACGCCACGGCGTTCTTGTTCCTGCTGGAGTAATTTTAACTGATAGAGCTTTGCCCGCACAAGCTCCATCGCCGTGTGACGGTTTTGATCCTGCGATCGCTCGGATTGCGATGCGGACTGCAGTCCCGTGGGAAGATGGGTAATGCGAACTGCCGTCTCGCGCTTGTTCACATTCTGCCCGCCCGGACCTGAAGAACGGAAGAAATCAATCTTCAGATCTTCGGGTTTGATTTCAACCTCTTCAGCCGCGACGAATCCCGGCATCACGTCCACCAGCGCAAATGAAGTATGGCGCAAATCTTGCGAAGAAAAAGGGGAGATACGGACTAAACGATGCACTCCCGCTTCTTTTTTCAAATACCCGTACGCGTAGGGCGCTTCTATTAACAATGTGGCGTTCTTAATCCCCCATCCTGAAGGCCCACCCTGCTCGCCGAAGTGCTCGTGGATTACTTTGGTCCTCCACCCTCGATGCTCGCAAAATCTCCCGTACATCCGCCACAAAATCGCCGCCCAATCCTCCGCATCACGCCCACCGGCTCCGGCATAAATGGACAAAGCCGCGTTGCCCTTATCGTATTTTCCCGCAAAATAAAGCTCCGTCTCCACATCCTTCATCTCTTTCGCTAAAATTTCCACCCGGTCGGCGATTTCTTTCTCCAGCGCGGCATCTCCGCCGCTCACTGCCAAAAGCTCCTGCAAACTCCCCGCCTCGCTCGTGAGCCGATCCCACCGCTCTATTTCGCGCTTGAGCACGGACAACTCCTGCGCGCGCTCCGTCGCATACTCGCGACGATCCCAGAATCCCGCCTCCTGCATCTCATGTTCTATTTTCAGAACTTCTTCACGCTTTTTGAGTACCTCAAAGCCGGTCCCGATACATCGGGATGTCAGCCATTAATCGCTCAAGTTTTTCCCCTGTTTCCTGCATGAGGACAAGTGTACCACACCGTGAGAAAACAAAAAAGGGCGCACAGAATCTCCGGCGCCCTTGTCTTAACTGTTTTTACTGCGGTATGGGGGGAAATATTCCTCAAGCGTTTGACGAATCCACTGTTGTTGTGCTTGAGAAAAATTTTTCATCCGTGTTTCCCACCGATGCTCCTTCTGCTCTATAAGCTCCCCTAATACTCGGGTATACACCTGCAAGGTTCTTGGAAGCCTCCTCAACACCCAACTGCTGTGCAGACTCCCTTCCGTGAAAAGCACCCACGCCATTGCGGTAAAAAGGTGCCTATCGCGGCAACTCGCCATGATACGGGTAACCTCCTTCCACTGTCCCCCACGCCAGAGATACAGAAACTTCTCATCCGGCACGATACCTCGTTCTTTTATCTCGTTCAGTGTCATGTGCCACACAATAAAAACCGCATCTTCTCCTCTAATCACCGCGTACAAAACACTCTCAAACTTCCCAAAATCTATTTCTCCTGAGCCGCTCATTGCATCCATCTCCTCTAATAACAAAGAACCTTAAGCCAACCAGTACGCGGAAATCATCATTTTTCAGGTAAGAAAATAATCGCCTCCCCGACCGCGAGTTCACAGGACGAGATTATTCTCAAGCCGGAGGGGAGGATTGAACTCCCGACCTACGCGTTACGAATGCGTCGCTCTACCACTGAGCTACTCCGGCGTTAATTTTACCGTATACTCACTCCTACTACTATACAATACCGTGGCCGGAAAGAAAGTCCTGCACGACGGCAAACAACTTCTCATGCCCGACGGCGTTGGGGTGAAGTCCGTCCTCCAAGTCCTTTTTCGCATCTATAACACTCCATACCGGCACATAATGCACTCCCGCCAAAGCCGCGCATTTCTGCAGACCCGCATCATAGCGCTCAATATTCTTCTGCGCAAAGAAAATATCATCTTCAAACGGCATTGTTCGCGCGTCATCCACCGGTGTAAGCCCGACCACCACGATGTTTCTGGCAAGCCGCTTCGCCTCGGTAAGAATTTTTTTCATGTTCTCAATGAACACGGCGTAGGGAACATGCGGCGTGCCGGCAGGGTCCCGATACCGCGCATCGTTAATACCCACGGCAAACATAATCACATGCGGCTCGCGCGCCATCGCCTCGGTTGTGAGGCGGTGCAGAATATCGCGCGTGGTGTTGCCGGGAATCCCCAGATGATACACGAAAAAGTAGTCCTGAAAGCGCGAGGCGAGTGTGCGATCGTGCAAAAAAGACCGCAATCGATCCACCCATCCGCCAGATGCGTCCCACGCGCCGTAGGCAATACTGTCGCCGAAAATACAGATGTTCGTGGTGTTCATTGAAGGTAAAAACATCAAAAAAGCTCATAGGTACCGCCTGGAAATACCAGAAACACTATAGCACACGGAAAAAAATTGCGCGAGTCGCGGGAAGCGCAGTATACTAGCAGAAATGGCTATGGTCTTTCTCATCCGCGACTATCTCCGCTGGCACTATACCGCCGCCGTGCGTGAGCTTTTGGGCATTCTAGGAAATCTCCTCTGGTTTTTCGCCCACCTTTTTTCTCTCCGTCTGCTCCTCGCTACTCTCTTTTCACCATTTTATAGAATCCATGAGGATTATTTCAGTGTCGCTGATATTGAAAAAACGCTTGCCAGCATCGCCGCAAATCTCGTTTCCCGCGTTGTCGGATTTTTATTGAGGATTATCGTCATCGCTCTCGGCATTATTACGGAAGGCGTACTCATTGTACTCATCTTGCCGATTTTGCTTGTCTGGATTTTTCTGCCCGCTATTATCATTGGTTCTTTGGGACTGGGCATATTCGGATTGTTGCATAATCTATGAAAACGCCTTTTTTGGATTTCAAAAAAAATAAATTCTTCGGAGCGCTCGTTCTTGAGCGTTATTTCCCGCGGCAATGGCGACGGACGATTAGAGTGCTCGCGGATATTGGTCTCGTCATTGCCGTGCTCCTCGTCGGCTATAGTGCTGTCGCTTTTGCTGTCGCCCATCAGAAAGGTGTGGCTGTGGGCGGGATGCCCCCCTTTAGTGAGCTTCCTCCTTACAATGAGCTTGTTGGCACGGGAATACTTATATTTTCTCTCGGCATACGCCTCTGTATTCTTTCCCTCAACGCCTATATACGCTCGCTGACGCTTGAGAAAAAGGGGGATCCCACGGACAAGAATCTAGCCGGACGGATGGATTATTATGTCGCGACACTCGCCTATACCGCCTCTCGCACGCGTGGAGGGGCGAGCGTTGCAACTATAGCCAAAGCGCTTCCCCGCACTGCCATTGGTCGCGAGTTTCTCAAACGACTCGGCATGAACGCTCAAGAATATGCCGCGCGAACCGACATAAAAAAATCCGAGCGGCCAGCGTATCTTGAACCGCAAAAAACTTTCGCTAAACCCCCACTCCTTGCCGACACACTTCCTGCAAACGGCGAGATCACATTCGTGCATTGTGCCGACATCCTCTGGGAGCATGACGAATATTTTCAAAAGCTCTGTTTCGCACGCGGACTCACCAAGGACGATGTTACGGGTACGGCGGAATGGGCTTCGGGCGCGGCGGACGAGCAGGACCGTGCGGCGCGGTGGTGGCGGCGCGAACGGTTGGCGCGAATTCCGGGATTTGCCAAAGGATGGGCGTATGGCAGGACCTATCTCTTAGACCGGTTTGGTACCGAGCTTACTACAAATAATAATATGGCCGCCGAACGCATCACTGGCAGAGAGAGCGAGGTTGAAAAAATTGAAACGGCTCTGCTCAAACGATCGGGGGCGAATGCGCTCATCATCGGCGAGCCGGGAGCCGGAAGGCATGCCATTATCGCCGCGTTCGCGGAGCACATGCGCGAGGGGCGCGTCCATCCCGCGCTTGAGCATAAGCGCATTATTGAACTTCAGTTCTCAACCGTAACGGGCGCAGGAAAAACCAAAGGCGAAACGGAATCACTCCTCATCACACTCTTCAATGAAGCCGTGCGGGCGGGTAATATTATTCTCTTGATAAGCGACCTGCCCGCATTTGTATCCTCCCTTGGAGCACTCGGCATCGGCGCGGGTACGCTTCTGGCACCCTACCTAGAACATTCCGGTTTGCATCTTATCGCCACAGCAGACACCGCGCGCTTCCGCCAAGTACTGGAAAGCGATGCAGGACTCATGAAATACTTTGAACGCGTAGAGCTCACCGAGCCGGACCCGCACCGCCTCCTCGCTATTCTTGAGGACCACGCGCTCGTACTTGAAACAACATACCGCAACCGCATCATCATCACTTATTCCACGCTCATTAAAGCAGTTGACGGAGCAGTCAATCATATTGTCATCGGCGCACTTCCCCAGCGCGCGATTCAACTTCTGGAAGAGGCGACGGCACACGCGGTTGCGTCACATGCGCCTTTTCTCATACCTGAACACATCAACGCCATTGTTTTACAAAAAACAAACATGCCTTCGGGCGCCATTGGCAAGGAAGAACAAGGCGCACTGCTTGATATGGAAGAACGACTCTGCACGCGCGTCATCGGACAAGACGAGGCAACGGCGGCGATTGCCGACACGATTCGCCGCGCGCGTACCGGCATCCGCAATCCAAGCCGCCCCATCGGCTCATTTCTTTTTCTCGGACCCACAGGTGTCGGAAAAACAGAAACGGCGAAGGCATTAGCCGCCGTGTATTTTGGCAACGAGGAGGCGATGCTACGCTTTGATATGAGCGAGTATGCGACCCAAGCGCAGGCCAAACAGCTCCTCGGCTCATTCGCCAAGGGCGAGCCGGGGTTACTCGCAAGCCGCATCCGCCGCGCGCCCTACGCCGTCCTGCTTTTGGACGAGTTTGAAAAATCGCACTCCGATGTGCGCAATATATTCCTGCAAATTCTTGATGAGGGCTTCTTTTCCGACCATTTGGGGAAGCATGTCAATCTCCGCAACGCCATCATCATCGCTACCTCAAACGCCGGCGCGCTTGAGATTTTGGAGCTCGTTCAAAAAGGAGGCGATCCGGTAGCCGCGCGCGAGACGCTTATCGCCCATATTGAACAAAAAGGCATTTTCTCGCCGGAACTTTTGAATCGGTTTGATTCACTCGTGATCTTCCGCCCGCTTGATGAGAATGCGCGACGCGCCGTGGCAAAACTACTGCTGGAAAAATTGGTGGCGCGGCTTAAACGGCAAAATTATCTCCTCACAATTACGCCTGAACTCATTGATACGGTCGCAACGCGCGGCTACCATCCGGAGCTCGGTGCGCGCCCCATGCAAAGATTCATTCAAGACAAGATAGAAAAAACAATCGCCAACCGCATGATCAAAGGTGAGCTCACTTTCGGCACCCCCTTCTCCCTCTCCCCTGCCGATATCGCGTAAAAAAGCGGGAAGACCATGCGTCTTCCCGCTGATATGCCTGAACACAAATCTAAGGATCTCGTTCTTTTTGTTGTTCTTTTTCTTCTTTCAGCTCACGGAAGGCAGGAAGATCAAGGAGATGATTGAGGATCATTCTATAAATTTCTCCTTGACTAACCTCCTCACTGATTTCCTCTTCTGAAGCTTCAGATTCTTCCGTATCCCCTTCATCCTCCTCTTGAAAGAAAGGAAGCTCAAGGATTTCGGAGACGAACGGGGGGAGCTTCTTATCGTTCAACTCGCACATGGTACCCTCCTTTACCTCTGTTGATTCTTGGAGACACGATAGCGTTTTCTGGTGATTCTGTCAAAAACCTATTCTGCCTTCAATGCCGATTCGGTATATACATTAGAAGCATTCCAGAGAAGCCAGCCATGACCCGATGACTTCTCCGCCGCATCCGCCTGCAGTCGGACTTTGAGCTCGCCTGACGGCCTGCCCGCAACACGATCCGCCTCATGAAAAAAGTCCTCCAGCCACGGTCGCAACCGAGCGTGGCGGGGCGTCGTTGAACTTACTCCCACCGCGGGAACCGTTGAGCTCGCCGCCACCGCGACAGATGAGGATGCTGTGCGCTTATTCAGCAAGTCCTCCGCAAAAAACATAGCCCGTTCAACGAGTATTCCGGGATTTGTCCGCGCCTGATTCACATTCCAATTGATTGCCGGAAGTTTCCGCACGGGATCGGGCGGCAAGACAAGCCCGCTGTAGTAGTGCGACGGATACACCATAAGCGAGACGAAATCAAAATTATCCCCCACATCTTCCAATCGCTGACCGATACCCACATCGCTCCCACTCGTTGCGACATAACCAAACAAGTCGGCCGAGAGGATCAGCTCCGGCTTGTACGCCTTAAGATTGTCGTGCAGAAACTCAAAAAAACTTTTCATCACAACATATTTGGGCGTCTTTCCATCCCATGCGGGATACATCGCCTTGGCAACATCGCCGTCCGAGGGAAAGCGCACATAATCAAACTGAACTTCGTCAAACCCGAGATCCGCCATTTTTTTTGCCAACGCGAGAATATACTGCCGCGCGCCCGGGGACGCCGGATCCATCCAGTAGCCACCTTTATTATCCTGCCAGAGCGGTATGGACGGCGTAACTCCCGCGGGAGCTGGAACGCGTAGATATTTCTTCCGGGCGCATCCCGCATTGGGAATCGCTTTGGCGGACGCGTGCTTGAGGTACCATTCCGGATGCGCATTGATCTGCGAGGCATCTTTGAACGCCACAATGCGCGCAATCGCCCAAATGTTTTTTTGGTGCAACTCGGTGAGCAGACTACCCAAATGTTTTTCGTTGTAGTCGGGACCACATACCTCTTTGACATCAACGACGATGGCATTGATCTCCGTCTTTTCGGCAAGCGCAATGATATTATTCCGCAAACCGATCGCGCCACGCCCCTGATCGTTCGCGACATCAGCGGTCATATAGAGCCCCTTGATATTCGCCGCGCGCATCTCGGCTTCTCGCATCCGCTCCGCAAGAGGTTTTTCTTCTTTTTGTGGCGCGAGAGCCACCCCGTGTGACAAGGACGTTGAGCTTGCTATTGATCCCACCATACCCGCAATTTCTCGCGACATTCCCCCACGCCAAACAAGCCCGCCCAGAGCGGCAAGAGTGATGACGAGCGATCCTCCTAGGATCAAGTATTTTTTAGCAAAGCGAGAAAACCAAACAAACATAGTCCGAGTGTAGCATCTGCCGCGTACTGTTTCTAGAGCGAGACTTTTCCAGCAGGAAAATATCCGTGACTTGGGAAGGAATCTTCCGCTTGCTCCGCTATTTTCTTTTGGCGATTTTCGGGCGGGCAGTTATCTTTTTTCTAATCTTTTTACTCTTTCTTCCACCAGCGAACATTCCAGCGAAATAAGCCATCTGCGCGAGGTATGTAACCGACCGTTATCTACTTTAATTGTTTAAGAATATCTCCCAGTCGCCGCTGTGCCTCGCCGTAGCGTGTCCAATCACCATCCCTTTGCGCTCGGAGCGCCTCTTCATATGCGGCGACTGCTCTTCGTATGCGCTCCTGAACATCTTGAGTGGGCGCCACTTGCGGTCTCGCTGTCTGGGACCCCTCTGATCTTATTCCTGTTCCGCCACCAAAGATTCTCATTAACCCCTCCTCCAGCGTCTCTTCCATGGCAATTTTATTTTCATACGCCACAACCACTCGTTTTAACTCCGGAATTTTTCCGGCCTCAGCTTTGAGATAGAGCGGGCGCACATACAGAAGAGATTCTTCAATCGGGATAACCAAAAGCGGACCTTGAATTACTTGCGACCCGCCTTGACTCCAAAGCGAGATCTGCTGGCTAATCTCGGGGTCTTGGTTAATTCTACCTATAATTTGTTTAGGTCCGAACACGAGCTTATCTTTAGGAAAACGATAGACCAACAATTTACCGTAGCTTTCCCCATCGTTACGGGCGACCATCCAAGAGGACAAATTGTCTTTTGCGCGGGGAGTAAAAGGCAACATCAAAACATATTCCTCTTTTTTCTCTCCCGGCAACTTCATAATAATATGCCGCGGTTGCATCGGCGGAATCGCGCCTGTGCGGGATGCCCCCTCACCCTCTGCCGCAATGGCCGGAATTTCCCACTGGTCTTCTTTGTTGTAAAAAATCTGCGGATCGTCCATGTGGTAGACCGAATACGCGGCAGTCTGCAGGGTGAAGATATCTTCGGGATAGCGCAAATGGGAAACGAGACTTTTTGGCATCTCCGAAAGCGGCCGGAATGTTCCGGGGAAAATCTTAGCGTATGTTTTTATTATCGGATCCTCTCTATCCGCCTGATAGAAGACGACACTGCCACTATACGCATCAACCACTACTTTGACCGAGTTTCTGATGTAGTTTATATTTCCGCCGTTTAACCGTATCAGTTCCGAGTAAGGATAACGATCGCTCGTGGTATACGCATCGGCGATCCAATACACCTTGCCGTCGGCAATGACGATATAGGGGTCTCGGTCAAAGGTCAAAAACGGCGCGATCTTGGCGACCCTTTCGGCAATGGTGCGGTAATACAGAATACGGCTCTCGCTGGTTATGTCATTGGACAAAAGCAGTTTAAGCGACTGGAATTTCACTGCGTAAAAGACGCGCCTTAAAAACGAGTTTATCGCCACTCCGCCTTTGCCTTCATATGTTGCGTAGACATTTTCTTCACCCTTGGGATAATCAAACTCACGGGACTTTGTTTTGACGATAACATAGTCATTTGAAAGTTCACCAAAGTAGATTTCCGGGCGCGAAATTTCAAGCTCTTTCATATTTGCCTTTGGCGGCAAATCCTTAACGAACAAAACCGGCAAACCTTCGGGAGTAACTTGATTCACCGGTCCGGCCGCCACACCGTATCCATGCGTAAATGTCAGCCGTTCGTTAATCCAATTTCTATTCGGGAGACTCTCTGAAGCCAACTCCCGCGGAGAGAGCATGATCTGGCGAATCTCGCCATCTATGATATAGCGATCGTTATCAACTTCGGCAAATTCGTAATAGGTTCTGATTTCTTGTATCTGGGAAAACGTTGATAAAAGGGGTTTTCTATCCCACAGCCGCACATTTTTGACCGTGAGATTATTGTTCCCGATATCAGACGCGGTGAGCGGCTTATCTCCGGAGATTTCCCGTTCCTCAATTTTATCAAGCGCAAACCCCTGCCGAGTGGCGGCAATATTATACTTAATAAATGGCGTTTCCTTCACGAGTTCATTGGGAGCAACTACGAGTTTTTGGACAAGGGACGGGATCACCGCTCCGACGAATCCCACGACAACATACAAAGAAACTGCTCCGATAAGCGGCGCCAATTTTCCTTTCCACGCCCAAAAGGCAGCCGAAACTGCCGCGAGTGCTGCCGCAGTTATTGAAATCCACAGCATGAATATTCTCACGGTTGCGTCTGTGTATGTCGCGCCAAATACTAAACCGCTCTGACTCGTCAGGAGTGCAAAGCGGGAAAGATAGACTCCGGCGACAATGGTTGAGAGAAAAATGGCGAGCAGGATACCAAGATGAATTCTTGCCCCGTTAGAAGTAAAGA
Source organism: bacterium (assembly GCA_030697705.1). GTDB lineage: Bacteria > Patescibacteriota > Minisyncoccia > Sungbacterales > HO2-52-23 > JAUYPE01. Next base: position 60,970 of record JAUYPE010000002.1, read on the forward strand.
GACGACTGCTGATACGTAAACGCATCGGACTTCTAACGGGGCGAGCCGCGCTTTCTGTCTGCTCGGGTAGACCTCCGAACTGAAGACTGCCTCGCAAAAAATATATAATCGCGGAACCGGCAAGCGATAACAGAACAAGAAATTTTATCAACCCCAATCCTATTTGAAAGACTGGGAGAGAGAACAGATAAAAGCCGACATCTTTACCGAAGATAGGATCTGCTGTGCCGAAAGCCACACCTGAAATAAATTTTAAGACCTCCTGCCAATTGGCTGCTGTCACGAGTCCGAAAAAAACCGCGATTACTACACTCAACACAACGGCTAATTTTTTAACAATGCGACTGTCCACATTCACTACCTGTTGACCAGTTAAGGCCGCCGGTAAAACCGGCATCCAAGAGATTTTTGAGCGGAGCGCCACGGAGAAGTTGATGAGCAAAAAAACCGCGGCAAAAATTCCCGCTGATGAAAACAATGCTATTTTAGCGATGAGAGATTTAAAAAAGATTTGAGTGTGGCCAACCTCGGAAAACCACCACCAGTCAGTAACAAAGCCAACAATACCTGAAAAAAGGAAAAAGATAACAAAAAGCCCGATAAAGAAAAATCGTGTAAGATACTTTGGGATAGCAGTCATACTATTGGTCAATAATAGCACTATTTCTTTGACATAGCCACAAGTCGCGCGCTCCAGAAACTTATGCCGAGAAAACGTGCGACAAAAAATGAATCTCCCCGATGCAAGCATCGGGGTAAGTAATGAATATATAAAATGATTTTTTTAGGAATCAAGATATTTTTTACCTTTTTCTTTTCTTTGTTTCTAGCGCGCGAATTTCTTTTTCGTCAAAACCCAAGTGATGGCCGACTTCGTGCCGCACTACCTCATAAATCAATTTAATTACACAAGATTCCAAAATATTACATCAGTCCTTTGGCGAATAAGCCGATAGCCAGTATCCCCAGAAAATTAAGTGCAAATGATATCGGTATAAATACTGATGTTTTCATTTTTGAGAGTCCCATCATTGCAAGGCCAGCTTCGTCCGGTAAAGGAGATGCGATGATTAAGGCGCCGATAAACGGGATGAGCCATTTAAAAAGCTTCGGGCGAAAAATGGAAACCAACCTCTCTTGTTTAGTCTTTCGCATGAGCCAGTGAATATCTTCTGAAATACTGTCTTTGATGAAACGAAAAATGAGGAGATCGCCGATGAGCGCGCCGATTCCGCCAAATAATGCCACTTCCCCTATTGAATTGGCGGCCGCTATTTCAAAGAGTACTACACTGGCTGGCGCCGCGGTAAATATCGATACAAAAAATATGCCAGCAATAAGACTTCCCAGCAGTTCCCATTCCTGCGTGCTCGTCAGAATTTCCGCCAAAGCGCCGGTTTTTGCCAGAATGACGGCAATAACAATACTCAGAGCCACGACCCCCAAATCTCGCATTACATTATTTTTCTCATTTTGTGTATTCATCTCCGTGGTATTATTTTTCATACTTATCTGTATCTTTAGACCTACTGCGTAATAATTTTCGTCATGAGATTTTCAAATTGTAGGCGAGGCGAAGGAAAAATTATGAAGCATATACAGCGTATATGTTGAATAATTTTTACCAAGCCGTAGCCAGAATTTGGAAATCGGAATAGGAAGGTTATTACGCAGTAGGTCTCTTGTACTTATCCGGCAATCCCCACTGTCACCGCGGCTTTTCACCTCTTTTATTTATTTTACCTGAATTAATTTGTCTGCTTCTAAAAAACCATTTTGCCATCTCAATCAGCACAATATTCAATAAACCGATTAGTACAACGCCGATCAACCAATTGAGAGGCAGTGCCACCGTATTGAAAATCGTTTGCAGTCCTGGGAGATAAATGGCTACTGCCATAAGGACAAGACCGATCAAAATACCGCCATTAAGATACTTGTTTGAAAATAGCGGATACGAAAGAATACTTCTGTCCAAGCTTCGCACCGAAAGAGCGACGAGTAATGTATAGGTACCGAAAGCGGCAAAGATAAAGGTACGAACAATGGATTCATCATAGCCGAGTCGCATCAGAACGTAATAAATAACGAAGAGCAGGATGCTGGTCGAAAGACCAATGGCAAGAATCAGGAATTTCATGACTGGATCGAAAAGTTTTATTTTACCTCTCTTCAACGGCTTGTGCTTAAGACCGTCCGGCTCTGTTTCAAACGCGTACGAAACAGCCGGAAAACTGTCGGTAAAGAAATTGACCCAAAGGATCTGGAGCGGATTTAAAGGCAAAGGCAAGCCAGTGAGAAGTGATCCGCCGATCAGAATGAGACCATCGGTCACGTTAGAAAGGAGGTACACGAGCACCTTACGAATGTTGCCAAGAATCTGCCGGCCTTCCTCAATGGCCGCAACAATGGTCTCGAAGTTGTCATCGAGAAGTACCAGATCTGCAACGCTCTGTGCCACTTCCGTACCTGAACCCATAGCAATGCCCACATCGGCTTGTTTGATGCTAGGGGCGTCGTTCACACCATCACCAGTCATGGCCACCACTTCTCCCATTTCCTGATAGAGTTTGGCGATGCGAAGTTTGTCGAATGGCGTGACACGGGAAATAACAGCAAGATGCGGTAGACGAGCTTTCAACTCTTCCTCTGAAAGTTTCGAGAGTTCGAAAGCATCCAGCACCGACTGTTCATCAACTTTCATACCAACCTCTTTGGCCACGGCTATAGCCGTTCCCCGATGATCGCCGGTGAGAATGACTGTCTTGACGCCAGCGTCTTGTACACGACCTATGGCATATTTGATGCCGGGACGAATAGGATCACGGAATGTAATAAGGCCGCTCCACGACAAGCCGGAAAGGGATAAGTTTTTTGAAATAGAAAAGTTTTCCGTGTGAGTAATCTCTTTAGTGGCAACACCAAGCACTCGTTCTCCAGAGAGTGCAAGTGAGTCAATCTGCTCGAGCAATGCCCCCTTTTCTTTTGTGCCAAGCGAGGAATGACTTAGTAAAATATCAGGCGCACCGAAAAAGACGAGCAGATGTTTGCCAGATTCATTCACCAAAGATACTGAAAATTTCTGCACCGCATTAAACGGCATGGTTTGGAGAACATGCTCTTTGCCGGTGATTTCGGCAAATGTCATTCCTCGAATACCGGCCGACCGAACAAGAGCCGTTTCCATAATTCTGCCGTTCATTCGCCAAGAGTCAGGATGGTCATGCGGATTTTCTATAAGCACATTTGCGTTAGTGAGAGCCCGGGCAATTAACCTCTGTTCGCCTATGTCAAAAGGGATGATCTTTGACATCACCATTTTTGCCATCGTCAGCGTTCCGGTTTTGTCGGTAAGAATGACGGTCGTACTGCCCAGAGCCTCGGCCGCAACAAGTTTTCTCACCACACCCTTCCGCTTTGCCATTCGCTCTACTCCAACAGCAAGGATGACAGTCATGGATATTGGCAATCCTTCTGGAATGGCGGATACCGCGATAGCGACGGAAGTGAGGAACATATCAAAGGGAGAGTGCCCAGCAAGAATACCAATACCGAATACCACAAGCGTCAACACGCCGAGGACAATACTTGAATAGATGCTGAAATTGGTGATGGCTTTCTGAAGCGGAGTTTTCTCGTTCTCGGAAGTTGCGATAAGCGATGCAATCTTGCCGAGCTCGGTGCTTGCATCGGTGCGGCAAACAATGGCGGCGCATACCCCTTGAGTTACAAGCGTTCCGGCAAAGATCATGGAGTTTTGATCCGAAAGCCCTGTTGATTCCGGTGACTTATCTGTTGATTTTGAGACCGGCAAAGATTCACCGGTAAGCACCGCTTCGTCGACTTGGAAGTCGTTGATAAACATGACTCTCGCATCAGCTGGCACACGATCACCCTGTGCTAGTCGGATGATATCGCCCGGTACAAGTTCTTCCGCATCAATCTCCCGTTCTTTACCATCCCGAATGATCCGCGCTCGCTGTTTGAGATAGGTCTTAAGTTCCGAAAGTGCACGCTCGGCTTTATTCTCCTGATAGAAGCCCAAAGCAGAATTGACAATAACGGCAACGAAAATAAAGATAGCGTCACGGTAATGCGAAATAGCCAGCGTAATGATGCCAGCAACGATAAGAACGAGTATCAGAGGATTGGTAAGCTGATTGAGAAATATTTTTAGCCCGACCACTTTTCTGGACGTACTGATCGTGTTTTTCCCAAACGCCAAAAGACGATCTTTAACCTCTTGTGCAGACAAACCTTTTTCTGTGTCCGTTTCAAATAACCGTGCCGTTTCTTCGGATGATAGATGCCAGAAACTTTTGTTTTGTATGTTTAAATCCATATTATTTGCTGATAAAATTATTCTTCCTGGCCGAGTCGTCAAGCACTGCTCGTATCTCTTCACTTACAAAATTGTTATCCAGAATTCGTTTGAGCGCATTGAGTTGTCCTGGGAGGATAGATTGGCCGCATAATTCCTGCGCTCTATCTGCCACTTTCCCGATATCATCGAAAGAGATGACCATATTTGCCAAACCCACCTTCTTCAAAATTTCAGCGCAACCCATCTTGTCGCTTACCAGAACCGGAATGCCTAGACACGCCGCTTCCATAGGGACATTCCCAAATGTTTCAAAAGTCGAAGGGCATAGAATCAACCCTTGGGCTAGGTAAAACTTCTTCAACCCTTCAGCTAAACCAAAAATGTTCACAATGGTCACGAAGTTGATATAAAAAAATAGGCGAAAATATTGCACATGCTGGGCTCTCACGTAGGATTTTTAAGCAAAAAGAAAGAGTGACCTCTATAAAAGTCGCTCTTTCTTTTTTTAATATCCTACAATCCTTTTGCCTTTTGTGCGATATTTCGGAATTTCTGGTATGCTCCTTTCAAATCTTCATTTGCTTCCTTGAATGCCTTTCGCCCAATGGCTACCCGCGCGGCATCAACATCTTCCTCCGCATCTTTGAGATCGGATTCTACCTCGGTTGTGTTTTTGCCTTGAACTTTCAATTCACCAACCTTCGCCCCCACGGCGGCTGCGCGTTCTTCTGCTTTTACTACGGCATCGTTTGCGCGAGAGGCGTGAATAGCGTCAACAATACTTTTGACCAATTCGCGTTTGGACTTAAAGAGGTCTCGGATTTCTTTGGCAAGAGTCTTAATAGCGTCTCGCCCGGAAGCCGCTTCAATCTTTGCCTTCTCGGCATTTAAGTTCTGGATGGCAGTATCAACCGCATTGGCAAGTTGGGTTTTCAACTCATCGGTGATGTTTGGCATTCGTTGGATACGCTCTTTTGTGCGCTCCATCCATTTAATTTGAATGTCAACCAACTTGAGAAGAATCTCTTTTCTTTTGGTTTCCATTTTCTGTCGAGCTTCTTCTTGTTTCTGTTTGGCGGCTTCACGCCTTGCCTGAGCTGTTGCCCCGCGCTCTTCCGCAACCTGATTCCTTTCTTCATCATGAGCGTCTTTGAACGCCTGCCGTTCTGCGCGCAGTTGGTTGAGAGCATTTTGGAAATCGCCATCCGTAGTTTGCGCAACGCCCACCGATGGCGATCCTACGAACACGAAAGCGACAAAGATCGGCAAGAACGATAATAATAGTTTTTTCATGGTTTTAGTGTTTAAAGAAAATTACTGCGAAACTTCGCCCAACGCTTGGTCAAGTTCCGAGAGAGCGGCGTCATCGGCCGCAAAAGCATTTAATGTTTGCCCGAAATCTGCTTGAGAGGATTCTTGGGCGATCGACGATTCGTCCAGTGCCTCAACCGCGCTGATTCCCGAGGTCTCATCCAAAATATCGCTGAAGGTTTGATTTAATTCCTCAAGAGCGACATTGTCTTTTGAGAACGCATCGAGATCAGCCGATATACTGTCCAGCTCTCCGACATCGCGATCCAAGCCAGGAACATCAAACGCTTTATCTCCTCTAAAAATAAAGAATGCTCCCACCACCACGACAAGAACGACAGCCACAACGATACCGATAACTGCGTTTTTATTCATATTCATATGCGTATATTTAAGTGGTGGATATTAACTTCACCAAGTGGCCGACCTTTGTTGAATCTTATATCCGACTTGGATTTCAACATTAAGAATATCACGAAACTTAAAGACGAGCAATTTTTTTTGAAAAAGAGCGGGTGAAGGGAATCGAACCCTCGCATCCAGCTTGGGAAGCTGGTGTACTGCCACTGTACGACACCCGCAATGCCATTATCCTAAAACCGAACATGCGCTTTGTCTATAGTAAACTTATACGGATTCTTTCTTCCGAAACTTCGGGGTAACCCAGAAGCCGAGGCGGGCACAGCCGCCGATGAGCAGGCGCGTTTGCGCCTCCAGCGCGGGGATCGCACCGAAGATGATAAGCGTAACGGGAAGCATGAGCCACTGTACAAAATATAGGACATAATGCCGCCGACGAAACCACACGGGCTTGGGCGGCAAGAGCAGGATGCTCAAAATCGCCGAGGAGGTGATGCCGAGTATCGCCAAACTTGTGATAATGCGCGTGATGCGCGGAAGATTATAAGACAGCACCGAGCTCTGAAACGTCGAACCGCCGAGCGCGACGGGAAGCCAGCCAAGGAGGAATATCATGACCGCATTCGTCGCCCACGAGTGAAAACCTTCTATAATGTGGAAGCTCCAATAGAATTTTTTCCGCAGGGAAATTTTTTTATTGCGCATAAATCCGCACAAAAAATATGGAATATTCTCGCATCCCCACGCCCAGCGCCGCTGTTGTTTGTAAAGATTTTTCATCGTTGTCCAAAACTTCGGGGCGACATTGGCATCCATGGAGACAGGATACAGGATTGGCACGACGCGCCAATCGCCGCCGTAATGAAGGTAGCACTGCCAGAAAATTTGCGAGTCCTCCGAAACGATGGCGCGATTCCAGAAGCCGACTTCCGTGAGCGCTTTAAACGGCATGGCATGGGAAGAAAAAGTCGTCAGCCGTTCCGGGCGCGACTGTTGGATCATATGCCAAAAACTTGAGGAGAATGCGATAACGCGTGCGAGTAAAGGTGCGGTGAAAATATTGTTCGTAAAAAGCGGTATGGGCTGATAACTTGTGCGCTGGGGATTTTCCACCGTCAAAAATTGATAGGTAAGAATACCGAAGTATTCGGGTAAAACCTGCGTATCCGCATCAAAAACGGAAACAAGTACCCGTTCATAAGGAATACGCATACCGTCAATAAGTACGCGTTGCGCCTCGCGCCCCGCCCATGCTTCATTGGAACCCTTGCCGGGAATCTCACTGGCAATCCCCGCCGGATGGACGGTCACAAGGAAGGCGCCGAACATCCCCTCAAACTCATGTCGAATCCGATCCGCAATGTCCTGCCCCTCGGGTGCAGCCGCCTCCGTCGCCAGCACGACGAGCATTTTTTCCTGCGGGTAATGCGCAACCGCGAGGGATGCGATGCTTTCGTGCACCACCTCGTACGACTCGCGGTACATTGGCAAAATGATAAGGTGGCAGACATCGTCCCATCGGACATTCCCTTCTTTTTTTTCTTCCGCCGGCAGGGCGCACACCCGTGCGAGCCAGTCGATCTTCATATTCTCCCGCATTTTTCTGAATGAGACGCGCAAATGCAGAGAGAAATAAACCGTCTTCAAGAGCCAGTAAATGTCAAAAAGAATAATAAAAATCGCCGTCGCGGCGGGCAAAGACCATGAGAAGACAAAAAGAGCTATAAGCGTGCCCCAGGAAAGCGTCCCCGGGATCCATTCAAAAAGTCGTCGCATAAAAAGAGTACATCCCTCTCTCATACATATGGAAGGGAGAGCACTTAATCAATTATCCGCGTCAAGCAGTTTTTTTGCCGCTTCACGCGCAATCTGCGGATTTGCCGTTCCGCGCGATGAGCGCATTATTTGCCCGACGATAAACTGCAGTGACGCTTCCTTGCCCTTGCGGTAGTCGGCAACCGCTGCCGGGTTCTCTTTGATGGCGCGCCGCGCCATATCTTCCAGCGCATCCGCACCCGAAATCTGCCACAACCCACGCGCTTCAATAATGTCCGATGGATCCCCGGCCGAACGGAACATTTCCGCAAGCACCTCCTTTGCCGCCGCGCCGGTAATTTTCTCCTCACTCGCAAGAACGACGAGCTCGGCGAAATTCTCGGGTGTCATGCTTATCTCATCCGCCTCCGCACCGGTTTCTTTGAGCAACCGCGCCAGATCGCCGATCATCATCGCCGATGCCGTGCGGTAGAGCGCATGGCGCGACCGCTCGGGCGTATCACGATCGTGGCGGAGAATCTCGCTCGCCACTTGTTCAAAATACGCGGCGAATTTTTTGTCGCGCGCGAGGATCTCGACCGCGTACGGCTCCAGATCGTACTCGCGCACGAATCGGCTTTCCTTTGCGTGGGGAAGTTCGGGCAGACGCGCTTCTAGATCCGCAACAAGCTCACGGGAAATGCGCATCGGCGGCAGGTCCGGCTCTGGGAAATAACGATAGTCATGCGCGTCTTCTTTGATCCGCTGGGAAAACGACTCGCCCTTGTGTTCGTTCCATCCCCGTGTCTCCTGCACGACTCGCTCGCCCGCCGCGAGAAGTGCTGTCTGGCGCTTCGTCTCAAACGCTACGGCATCGGCCGCGAATTTGAAAGAATTAATATTCTTGACCTCGACTTTCGTACCGAATTTTTCCGTACCGACAGGTCGCAACGAGATATTCACCTCCACGCGCATCTGCCCTTTTTCCATATTCGCGTCGGAGGCGTCTATATACCGCACCAGCTGTTGCAGGCGCTCACCAAATTCGCGCACCTCCTCTCCGGTGCGAAAATCAGCTTCCGTGACGAGTTCCATAAGTGGCACACCCGCGCGGTTGAAGTCAACCAACGTCGCGCCCGTTTTTTGGTCATGCACAAGCCGACCGGTATCTTCTTCCAAGTGTACGCGCGTGATGCGGATGCGCCGCGCGGAGAGTTCGACAAATCCACCGAGCACGAACGGATGTTCGTACTGGCTGATCTGATACCCTTTGGGCAAATCCGGATAGAAATAATTTTTGCGGTCAAACTGCGCGTATGCGGGGATGGTACCGTCCAGTGCCAAGCCGACCATGATGACCTTCTCCACCGCCGCACGATTGGCGACGGGGAGCGTTCCGGGATACCCCATACACACCGGACAGATATTCATATTCGGATGCCGCTCGTCCGGATCATTGAGCGATCCGCAAAACATCTTCGTTTTCGTATTGAGTTCGGCGTGAATTTCCAGACCGATGACCGCTTCGTATTCCATAACGGCACTCTAACAGATAGATGCCCGAATGAAAAGAATGAGACCATTACAATACTCTTCTTCGTCGCGAAATGCTTGGATTGTAGTAGTAGGAGAGGGAGTTTTGTAATGGTCTCTTTATACCCCCCGCATTAGATAAAAATAAAGTGTTACCGTAGCCGAGTTTGAATTTTTAATAGTTTACTGATGATGTTATCACATGTTCGTTTAAGGATCACTGGATTGAGTGTAGCGTATTTCTGCTGCAGTCGTTCTTTTACGTCTT